>JABXHZ010000185.1 GCA_013373335.1 Cyclobacteriaceae bacterium
CCGTTGTGTGCAATTAAAACTAACAAAAATGAAAAATTCTACATTACACATGTTACTGATTGTTTTAACATTTCAAGTACTTTTTGGATGCAGAAATGAAACTAAAATTGAATCTCTAACTAAAACATCTGATTCTGAACTGACAGACTTAATAACAAAACAGGTTGATAGCCTTTATTCGGTATATAAAAAATTTGATTATGATTGGATTGAATTTTATGATGACACCTATACCGCAATGTATCCCGATTCTCCAATACAACTTATGACCAAAGATTCCTTATTAGAACAATGGAAACGAATTTATGCTCAATATAATGTAAAACTTTTAAGCCGAGGACAACCAACTATAATACCATCTGCAGATATGGCAATATCCTATAACAGTTTTAATGAAATATTTATTAATAAAGAAACCTTGGATACCATTAAAAATTCAGGCATCTATTTAGTCAATTGGAAAAGACAGTCGGATGATTCCTGGAAAATAGTTTTTGAAGCTGTTCATCAAAATTAAAAACCGCACACAACAATGGCTATAAGTAATTGCTTTTTCTCGCCTACCTCTTAAAATCCTCACAGATTTTCAGTTTGGAGCGTTCTTACAAAGTTTCGTGTTAAACTACGCAAATACTCATAGCCGAGACCGTTGTGTACCATTCAGTTGAACTATGAAACGAATACTATTTACAGTAATAATTCTCTTTTTTGTGTCATTTCAAGTCACGGCTCAGTCTGTCAATGAAATTGACCAAGAGAAAATTGCGGCAATTGATTCCTATATAAGGGAAATAATGGATAAAAAAAAGATTCCTGGTTTAGTATATGGAGTCTTTGATGAAAATTCAATTCTTTTAACCAAACCCTATGGTTTAGCAGATCTCCAAAATCAGGCTCCCGTCAGAGAACATACTGTTTTTGAACTAGCATCAATCACAAAGCAATTCACAGCAAGTGCCATACTAATTCTTCAACAAGATGGGAAGCTTAACATCAATGATCCACTTCACAAACACTTTCCAGAATGTCCTGAATCCTGGAATCAAATAACTATTAAACACCTTCTAACTCATACATCAGGATTAACAGGATCTGATGATTACCCTGGTATAAATGATATGACGGGAGAAAGAGTTAGAAAAGAATATGCCAATTGGTCCAAGCAATTCTTAATTGACGCATTGATTAAGCATGAGCCTCAGCATCCACCAGGAGAAGTTTTTCATTATAGCGACCCTGGTTATGCCTTACTTGGTTTGGTGATTGATAATATTACTGGGAGTTACAGAGAGTTTATGGAAGATAGGATTTTCAAGCCTCTAGAAATGAACTCTACTTATCTTGTTGATCAAAGAACCGTTCATCCTTTTGAGGCGAGAGGCTATTCATTGAAAGATGGGGAACACATAAATATCAGAAGGTATCATAATATTGAAATTCCCTCATGGTTTGGAGTCTTTTCAAACATCCCTGATCTCCAGAAGTGGGATGCAGCCCTAAATTCAAACTTGATTTTAGATGAAAAAAGTAAAGAATTGCTTTGGCATAACTATACTTTGAATAATGGTGAGGCAATCGGATATGGACTTGGGTGGTTTCACATAAAATTGGGAGGATATAATTTTATGCAACACGGAGGAATAACAGGAACTGACTGGATAAAATTTCCAACAGACCATTTCAGTGTTGTTCTATTAACCAATCTTGGATTTAATGGGGCTGATCAAGTTGAAATGAGAGGCATAACTAATGGGATTGCTCAGATTCTTGGCTATAATGTAGCTGTAAATTCTGATTACGTTACCAATTCAGGATTAAGGATAATCCCAATTACTAAGGATCTAGAGAAAAATCTTATTGGTGAGTATACACTTACTGCCGACTGGGGAAATGGTACAGGCAAAATCTATAAAATTGATCACAAGTTATATTTATCTTTAATGGGATTCACTTTTGAAATTGGGCTTCTAGAAAATGGGGACTTAATTCAATTTGGACTTCCCTTTGAAGATATTTTAGTTCCAAAAGATAATTATAGCAAGTTATTATTTACAGATGGGTCAGAATTAATAAAACAAAATTAAACGGTACACAACATTGTATATACGCCATTGAAACGGCTCATATACTTGACCGTTATCCCTATCGCCTAAAAACGAAGATGGCAGTAGCCAATGACAGCTATTTTCAGACAGAAAACTTATTCTGAGAATCATATTCCGAATTGATTGAGTTTTTGCTGAATTCCCCTCCGGGAAGGGATATTTCATACCGAGTGGTAAGTCGAAAAAGCAAGAAATCAGGAAAGCTTCAGGGGAAACCTTGGAGCTTTTTTTTTGGACGGGTTTATAAAAAAAGTTTTTAAGTGCCTGATTATGAATAATTCCCTAAATTGTTTCAGGTTCAATTTTTATTCGGTTGAAGAGGATTTTTGTTAAAAGCAGCAAGGATCAACCGTTTATTCAGGAGCTATTGGGGCATCGTAGTAGTAAAACAACCGAAATCTACACACATGTTTCAACCAAATCTCTTCAAAATATTAAGTCTCCATTTGATGATTTGTAAAAAAATAAACGCCATAAAATAGTCTGGATTATGGCATAAATAAACAAGTTAGGCATTATTAGAAACTCCGGTGATATGAAAAAAATTATTATAACTACACTTTTGGCTGTTGCATCGATTGTTATGGCATTCGGTCTTTTAACTGATAAACCTGCAATTGATTTTTTGAAATCTCTAACGCAGGCACAAAGGAACAAAACCCAGATGCCCTTCGATGACGAATCCAGAATGCTATGGCATTATATACCTAGTTCAATGTTTCCCAGAGCAGGAATTCAGCTGAATGAGCTTGATCCAAATCAGAAGGCCAAACTTGAAGAACTTCTCAGGACTTTTCTGTCAGAAACGGGATACAACAAAACGATGAAAATCATCGATTTGGAAAATGTCCTTTTGGAAATAAGCGGAGATTCAATCATGAGAAACCCCGAAAATTACTCCGTTGCATTTTATGGAAGCCCTGAAAAGGACAGCTTATGGGCTTTCTCCTTCGAAGGACATCACATTTCACTGAATTTTACCATTCATAACGGAAAAGTTGAAACTGCTCCCCGATTTTTCGGAGCGAATCCAGCAAGAATTCCTTCGGGACCCAGAGAAGGAGAACGCACGCTTCAAAAGGAAGAGGACCTAGGATTTGAGTTGATCAATTCATTATCAGAAAAGCAAAGGAAAATAGCAATATTTCAGGAGGAACCATTTTTCGATATTGTTACAGGAAAATCAAAAGAGGTCGAGCCACTAAATCCTGTTGGAATCCTGTATGGTCAGCTAAACAGGAATCAACAACTTATTTTTTTAAAACTTCTTGATGAATACCTATCAACCATGCCAGCTGAACAGGCCGAAAAAAGAATGAATAGCATCAGGGATGAAGAAATAAATGAGCTACGGTTTGGGTGGGCAGGAGCGACAGTTGTTGGTGAAGGTCACTATTACCGGATTCAGGGGAAATCGTTTTTGATTGAGTTTGATAATGTCCAAAATAAGGCCAATCATATTCATACCGTGTGGAGAGATTTTGACGGAGATTTTGGTAGGGATATAATTAGAGAACATTATAAGAATTCGGATCATCACAAACATGAATAATAAACATGCCTACAAAAGTAAATAAGCCATCCCCTCCGGGATACGGCTCATATACTACATGCTGTGCTTCATTATGACGGAACAATGATTAAATTCTTTAGAAAAATTAGACAACACTTTCTTTCAGAAGGAAAGACTGGAAAGTATTTAAAGTATGCTATTGGTGAGATTATTCTTGTGGTTATCGGAATTTTAATTGCTTTGGCAATTAATGACGCTTATAACAATGCAAAGAACGAAGCAAAAATTAAAGTTATTCTCACCCAAATACAGGAAGACATTATTGCAGACCTTATAGATTCAGATCGAATTTTAGGGGTCTATTTAAGAAAAGACTCTACAGCTCGTCATATTTTAAACGATCGTGCTACTATAAAGAATACCTGGTGGGAATTACAACCATTTGATGGTTATGTGAATTTTAGCGTACACAGAGAAGGTTATAAGCGTTTGATGGATAATCTTGAGAACCTGCCCCAAAAATATAATGACCTTCTGTCAAAATTAAATGATATGTATGTGGTTACACAGGAAGACATTTCCATTGCCAATGAAAACTTATTAGCCAGGTCTGATAACAGTCCTTTCGATAGGATATATACAAACCCCGAGCATGCAAAGCACGTCATGAATAATTTTACCACCGATGAGGCCAAAAGGTACATACTAGAAGACCCCTTTTTAAAAAACAGGACCATAGATTATATGCAGGCCTATCGAAATGTAGTATTTACTTCAAATCGCTTCAGGGTAACCGCTACAGAACTTTACAAACAAATTGACTCCCTGTTGGCTGTTACAGATTCTACATTGCCCGAATCCCTAGAAATTCATCAAAGTAGAACGACCCTTGAACCTTATTTAGGTGACTATACCCATATTGAAGGATATGAGATATTCCCGACTGAATCTTCTATAAAATTTGAAAACAACCTAATGTACTACGAAAGAGTCAGGGGTAAAAGATATATTTATTGGCTTCAGGACAATTATTTTTTTTCTATAAGGGGGATTATTTTCAGGTTTTATAAAAACGAGAAAGGACAACAGCTTGTGGAAGTAAGTGATGGCATTAGAAGTGAGACACTAATTAAAAACTAACGAGTCACTACTATCTAGCTCATGATAAAATTCTTTAGACACATCAGACAAAACTTACTTTCAGAGGGAAAGACCGGCAAATACCTTAAATATGCTATTGGTGAGATCGTGCTGGTGGTCATTGGTATTTTAATCGCTTTATGGATCAATACAAAGAACCAGGAATATGCGCAACAGCAAAAGATAGATGCTATTTTGGTTAAAATACAAAATGACCTGTTGACTGATATACACAATTCTGAGTGGTTGATAGAGAATTACATGAGAAAAGACTCTATATATGACAAAATGATGAGCGATAGTCTAACCGCTGAAGACATAAGGGCTATACCTATGCGTGGTGGTTTTAGTCCAAATTTTGTTACCACCTGGTGGATGACCTATTATATACAAAGCAGTGGCTATGAGCAATTAAAGGCCAACCTTGATATGGTTCCCGATAAGTATGATGAACTTATACGTATTTTAGATTTTAATCACATCAATAGAAAAGCGACATTCAACGCCTACAACAAGAATTCTGAAGATATTGCCAGACAATACAAATATTACCTAAACGACAATCAACCCTGGTACGCCATAGATGAATACAATAGTGAGTACAGTGATGCTCATATCGATTATATCCTGAACCATCCAAAATTTAAAAATCAAATGAATGCAATGCTTGGATCTGTATGGACTATGGTATGGGAATACACCGCATATCACAAAGAGATTTTGCAGATCTACTTGATGATTAATGAACTCTTGGGGGATAAGGCCAAACCATTGCCAAAAGAAATCAGAACAACCAGCGTAGCAACTAAAACAGACGCTGAACAATTTATTGGCCTCTATACATACGGCTATGGCCAAAAAAATATAATTAACAGTAACTCCATTGAAGTATTTGTTAAGGACAAAGACCTATACTACAAGACAGATGATACTATCACAAGAGGGCCTTTACTATCTATGCATGCAGAAAAACCCTGGTTTTCTATGAGGAGGTCTCCAGCTATTTGGTGTTTTAAGTGTGAACAAAAAAATACATTAAAAATATTTCATGGTGAACGTGGGATTACGGAATGGGTTAAAGTGGATACTAAACCCGAAGAACAATGATCAAGTTCTTTAGACACATCAGGCAAAACTTACTTTCAGAAGGTAAAACCGGAAAGTATTTAAAATATGCTATTGGTGAAATTATTCTGGTCATGATTGGTATTCTGCTTGCTTTGCAGATAAACAATACTAATGAGTTAAGAAAACAAAGAGAAGAGGAAGCCATCATTCTTTCTGGCATCCAAAAAGATTTTATAGAAACTAGGGCAAGCATACTTAAGACTTTGACGAAAGAAGAAGAGGTTATTTTGAATTGCCGTGACCTAATCGATGCCATAGAAACAAAAGATTACACAATAAATCCGGACACGATTGCCTTTAAAATTAATCGTGGTGCATTCTCATGGTATAAGGTAGAAGCGGTCATGGGAACTTACAATGCCCTAATAGGTTCAGGAAAAACATCTATTATTCAAAATCAGGAATTATTAAATGCCCTAGCCAACTTTTCCGCACGTTACAATGCTGGATTTGAAGACGAGTCAAAAGCTGATGACCTTTTTAATTTAATGATGTCTGCATCCAAAGACTTCTTGCCTCCTTTAAGTGAAAGAACTACACGACAAGCACTTGGTTATAAAAAAAAATATTCGGCTAAGGATAAATCATTGGCTGTTGATGAACTTTATAAACATGAGCCATTTTTAGCTTATCTAATTGAAAGAACAAGATGGGAAACCATACGATTGATACACCAAAAACAATTACTTCATGATTTAAATAAGGTGTTGTATCAATTTCATTTCAGTGAATTAATACCTGAAAAAGAATTGTATCATAAACATACAGGCACCTACATTAACGATCAAGCAAATTTTAAAATTTTAAAAATCAGGTATAACGATGAAAATCTAATGCTTGAGTTGCCCTCAGGAAGAACCGATAATCTCGTTCAAATAGACAGTTGCAATTTTCATGTGATAAATTGGAATGCTAAATTTAAGTTTAACACCGATGGTGGTTCTGATACCAAGGTCTTATTTCAAAGGAATGATAGCGAGCCGATTTTATATAAAAGAATTGATGACTAGAAATAAAACATGATCAAATTCTTTAGAAAAATTAGGCAAAACTTACTTGCCGAAGGTAAAACCGGAAAGTATTTAAAATATGCTTTTGGAGAGATTCTACTTGTGATGATCGGAATTTTATTGGCACTTCAGGTTAACAATTGGAATGAGGAAAGAAAGAACAATCGTATAAGAAAATCATATTTAGAAAATTTAAAGGTTGACCTTAAAAAAGATTTAGAAAATCTAGAAGGACTTAATGCTATCAATACATATAATGAAACAGAAGGACGTTACCTTTCCAGTTTCCTAGATAATAATTTAGTGGAAGTAGATACTACAAGACTTATTAAATCAATCTTTTTTTGTGGACATATCCCAAATTTTACAATCATATCTGCTACATATAATGATTTAATAAACAGTAATAACATTTACTTATTTGAGGATGTGGTGCTAAAAAGATTATTGGATGACTACTATATTCGCAACAATTGGGTCGAACTTTTTAACGACCGAATCCTTAAAACTGCTTGGTATGACTATCGGGATGAAATGTCTAAATTCCATAGCCCATTACTATATCAAGATCATTATTCATGGGAAACATCTATAGAATTAAATCCTACTTGGCGATATAATATAGAATGGAATAAAATAAAAAATAATAAGTATTTGAAGACGCAAATAGGAATGATAGGCGCCTACAGAATAGTAATAAGGAATAACTTGGTCGACCATATTCAAAAGGCAAAAACACTTTTGAATTATTTGGAAAATTAAAATATCGAAAGCATAATAACCTATATGAAATCTTAGCACTAATTCGGCAGCTACGGCTCATATACCATCCCGTTGCCATTCATTGGCGGAACGCACTCTGAATTAAAAAACTAATTTTAATATGAAAAATCAAACCAAATGGAAAATTTCAACTTTAATTAGTTTAATCTGCTTGATAATTCCTTTTTCAATATATAGTTTATGGATTTATGTTTATAATTTAAGAACAACACAAGCTGAAAGAGTTTCTGTTTTTAAGGATTATTTTCCTGACTTTCTTGATGGAAGATGGAGCACAACAAATATTAGTATAATTTTTAGTATTTCAGCAGTAATTTTAAGTAGTATTAATCTAAAGCATTTAAAAGGAATATGGAATTTAATAAATATTGTAATTCTAATATTAAGTAGTTTATTGTTAATTCTAAATCTATTTTCAATGATGTAATCTTTATTTTCTTATTGACTTTAATTAAGTAAACCTGAAGATTCAATTAATCGGAATTGAAAAAATTTGCAGAATAAATCGCTGACTGAAATCACTCAAATATTGAAAAGTGGAAAAGAAATTAGTCGGATAATTAGAAACCTGACAAAACAACGAAATTGCAACACGGTGTATAATTTATGGCTAGTTAGAGCTTACTTACGAAAATCCTAGCGGATTTTCAGTTTGGTGCGTACTTGTAAAGTTAAGTGCTATCCCGATAGCTATCGGGACACGCAACTACTCATAGCCAAGACCGTTGTACTGCTAAAAGCACTTTATCAGAATTGATTCGAAATGAATAGTTTCCAACCATAATTCATGAAGCATTTCAACTTCTTTCATCAATCATTCCCAACAAAATTGGCTCTTCCGAAGAATCGTTGATTCACGAAGTTATTTAGATTGGAACCAAACCGAAAATTAAGCCCAAATCTCGTGTCTATGGTGTAGGCTGAGGGAAGGGTTACTCTCCCGCTCAAAATATCCTGTTCGGTAAAATCTCCTGATGCCAGGTAAATCTGGTCCTTTACGTAGTTACCCTCTGCCCTAACAAAAAACGAAAAATTCCCGGTTACACGGACTTCGGCACTAATATTCAAACCGGTAGTCCAAAAGCTAAAATCATCCAGATAGTTCCTCAAACGATATCCAACTTGCAGGTTACCCCATCGTTGAGTTAATCCCAGACTGACTCTCAGACTTTGGAGGGCTCTGGTCTCTTCCGTTGCCCCATAGATAGTTTCTTCCACATATCTATTATTCCTGACTTCAACCCCATAATTCACTCTCAGAAACCTGGAATTCTGCTCTGATTCCGGGAAAAAATTGTACTCTATAGCTGGTCTAAAGCTGACTTGAAACTGGTAATTAAACCGAGTGTTCTGCCGTCCATCGAGATCATATCCATAAGACCATTGGGGTGAAATAGACTTTACCAGCTGGTGACCAAATCCAAATTCTGATACATCAAAATCGCTCTCAACTTCATCGATGATTGGGTTGCCGCTTTCATCAAGAACCGGATCTCCATTTTCATCAACTCTTGGTTCCTTGCTTACCGTAGTTCTAAACCTTTCATTTACTCTCCCGGATATGCTGATTTTCCAATCATCGGTAATCCGGTTCACATTGAAGTCTGCACCAAAATTGATGTCTCTGCTTAACTCTTCTAATTCAATATTGGCATCACTACCAATATTAAAAACCCAGAAGTTCCAGGGGTCAACCATTTCCTGTTCAGTATTTTCAAGAAAACCAGAATCAGCTTTCATGTCGATAATCACTCCTTCTCCTGCCTGAGTCTTCGCAACATACGGAGCCAAACCTAATTTGATAAAACGGGTGAGTTTTTCCCGCACTTCAAAGTCTGTATCTGTCTGTTTATTATTTACATAGAGGGTGTCTGTTCTTCCCGCATGAATGTTTTGTTGACCTATAAAAATCAGTTGATATTGTCGACCGCCGCCACCAGATCTGTTATTGTTAATGAGCACAAAGACATCCGCCAATTCATTATCCCTGTAAAAGTCAACCGCTGTAATTTCCGTTCGGATAAAATCCATATCACAGCCTCCATCTCTCCATTCACATCCATCGATAAAAACCCGAAGTTTATTGGGAGTGCTGGAATTATCAATTAATGTTTGACCAATTGCAGGTAGATTAAAGGAAAAGAATATCAGAACTAATAATAGTGGTATTTGTCTCATTTGATTAGGGGTAATTCACGGCCGATCCTATACTTTAGATCGAGGTTGAATGCCTATTAGTAACCCAACAATACCATTATCGTTTGAAAATAAGTACACATTTCACACGAAAGAGCAAAGGAAATGATTGTCGGTGCTTGCTAACAATAAATTCAAGCAATCACGTTTTTTGTGGGTATTTGAACGGTATTGGTTCTACTCAACCCACCAAATCTGCTGATTTGAGTATTTAAATGCGGTGCAGCTTTAGCTACCTTGTCACTCGATGCGAAAGCGCTTTAAAGTTCGCTACCGCTCATATTTTTCCCGTTGGGCAATAGAAAAATCCTGAAAAGAAAAAATTATAAATACTCCCGCTGAGTAAAACAAAGGAGAATAAAGGACATTTACGCGGACATTTTTGAAACCTTTCAAAAAAGAGTTACATAGAAATTATTGAGAATGGATTAACTTATCTTCATTGAAACCTTACAAATAAACATGAAGAATCTATTCACAATAGGCTTATTGCTTTTTAATATCTCCTTTTTAGCATATCCACAAAGCAATAAAGGGAAAGTTGTAACTGATACGATTTATTCAGAAAATCTTGAAAATCAGTATGGAGAAAACCCCAACCGCGCTGTTTCGGTATACCTTCCTCCAGGATATAATGATAGTAATCAACGCTATCCAGTAATCTATTTTCTTCATGGGTTTACCGGTGATAATAGCATGTTGACTCCAATGGCTGAGCTACTGGATTTTGCCATCACTACCCATAAAATCCGTCCTTTTATCTTGGTCATTCCTGATCAAAAGACAACCTATGATGGCAGCTTTTATAGCAACAGTGAGTTATTTGGCAATTGGGAAGATTTTACGGCATTAGACCTGGTAGAATACATGGACAATAATTACCGGACAATTCCGAAAAGTGACAGTCGGGGAATTACCGGACATAGCATGGGAGGGTACGGAGCCATTAAAATCGCCATGCATCATCCGGAAATATTCAGCACTGTCTATGCGCTGAGTCCCGGTGCGCTGGCCATAGTTAGAGAATATGGCCCTAACAGCACGACGTACAAAGAATTTGAATCTGTCCAAAATCAGGAAGAACTCAATAAATTATATTTCGGTAAGGTAATCGTGGCCTTTGGAAAATCTTGGTCCCCCAATCCGAATAACCCGCCTTTTTATTGCGATGTGCCATTTGGATATGAGGGGGAGGAATTGGTGGTGAACCAGGAAGTCCTGGAAAAGTGGTATCAAAACATGCCTTTTTATATGATTGATGATTACCTGGATAATCTAAAAAAACTGAAGGCTATAAAATTTGATTGGGGAAGAAATGCGGGAGATCGATTTACAATCCAATGCGAAATGTTTAGCCAGAAATTAGAAAATGTGGGTATTAAGCATTTTGCAGAGGAATACATAGGAACACATACCAACAATATCTATACAAAAGACGGTCGCATTCCCAACCAGATGCTTCCTTTCTTTGATTTCTATTTGGATTTTAGTCAAGAATAATAAATCCAAAATAGAATTTTTGAACCTAGTAAAAAGTCTTTAAAAAGGGCGAACACATAACCCGCGGTTAAAGGCTTGGTGCGAAGAGTGCTATATTTAGTTGAATTACCATTTGTTTAATGGCTAAGAGGGCCGATAAGTTAGAACTTCCAAGTGCCCAACAAATTCTAACCTCGCAACCGTTATGCGAAATTTGAAAAAATCTAAAAAACAGAAGTGAATAAAAATATAACGATTGATACCTATTTGGACAGCCATTACATCCACCGGAGCAATTGGCTAAGAGCAGCAGTTTTGGGAGCAAACGATGGAATTATTTCAATTTCCAGCCTTGCAATAGGAATTGCTGCAGCAAGTTCAACAAGAGAGCCAATCGTTTTAGCAACAGTTGCGGGACTTGTAGCAGGTGCATTGTCTATGGCGGCAGGTGAGTATGTGTCTGTAAGTTCACAGACCGATACTGAAAAAGCAGACATAGATCGAGAGAAAGAGGAGCTTAAAGAAATGCCAGATGTGGAGCTAAAAATATTGGCTCAAATCTATGAGAAAAGAGGTCTCAAAAGTGAAACAGCTATGTTGGTAGCAAAAGAACTAACCAAGGCAGATGCCTTGGGAACCCACATACAAGATGAATTGGGAATTAATGAAATTAGTAAAGCTAATCCAATCCAAGCAGCCTTCGCATCCGGTGCTTCATTTACAGTCGGAGGGGTTTTGCCTCTACTTGTTGTGCTTTTTGCGCCTGTCCTAGGAATGGAATACTGGCTTTATGGATTCACAACCCTTTTCTTAATCATTTTAGGAGCAATATCTGCAAAAACTGGAGGTTCAAATATTTTAAAAGCAATTGTCAGGATTACAGTTTGGGGTACAATCGCCATGGGACTTTCTGCATGGGTGGGGTATCTATTTGGAGTGAATGTTTAATCGTTCAATGATTAAGTTGAAAAACAAAAATGTAACAGGTAGTATTAGGGAAAAGGAATTACTTTTTTCGCCCCCTACCGAACCCCAATAGCTAAAAGGCCTACTGATTTTGAAATTATTATATATTTAATAAGTTAATTGTTAAATTAATCAACGACTCATCGCCGAGATGTTGTCAACATTAAAACGGAAACATAATGAAGCGAATACTTTTTACAACAACCGTACTTGTCGTTGTTTTTTCTGCTTGTAATCATGGAAACAAAGACACAAAGTCACTCGTTGAGCCGACCCCTAACTATGAACATAATGGACAATCTTACACCGTCGAAGAAAATCCGCTGAAGGAAGCCTATTTTGGTGAACAGCACTTACATACGGCAGCCTCCATGGATGCCTTTATTGCTGGTACTCGCCTTACTCCGGATGATGCGTATCGATTTGCGCAGGGAGAGGAAGTCATGGTGAATGGCCGTCCCCATACAATCAATAGACCCTTAGATTGGGCTGCTGTAACGGATCATGGTGAGTTTTTAGGAGAGGCTTATACCCTGATGAATCCCGGTACTCCCGGTTATGATAGTGAGGCCGCAAGGTCTATGCGGGAAGCACCTGACTTACAAACTGCGTTGGCTGTTTATAAAAAATATGTATTGGATGCTTTGGCCGGAGGAAATGCCCATCCTGATTTTTGGCAGGGATATGAATCGGTAAAATCGCAGTGGAAGGTAAATATTGAGGCGACTGAGAAAAATTACAAACCTGGAAAGTTCACAACCATTCATGCCTATGAGTGGAGTTCAGCACCTAATACAGCTAACCTACATAGAAATGTATTTTTCAGAGACACTAATCTTCCTGATATGCCCTTTTCTGCAAATGAAGGAGCTTCTCCTCAGGAATTGTGGGACTGGATGATCACGCAAGAAGCCAATGGGGTAAGGGTATTTTGTAATCCACATAATCCGAATGAAAGCAAAGGAATGCTTTTTCCGGAAGTAGCTATGAATGATAAACCCATTGACGAAACCTATGCCACAACTAGACAGCATTTTGAGCGGAATGTGGAAATGATGCAAACCAAAGGAAATTCAGAAGTTGTACCTGACTTTTGGCCTAATGATGAGTTTGCTGATTTTGAAAATGCCAGATCACTGCAGGAATACAATGGAAGAGTTTTTGAAAAGCACAATTTCATTCGATATGGATTGACCCGTGGGGTAAAATATCAAGCGGAATTGGGTGTGAATCCTTTTAAATATGGATTTGTAGGAGGTACCGATAGCCATAATGCGGTGATGTCTAATGTAGAGGAATTCAATTATGTCGGACATCACGGGATGGCCGACGAGACAGCGCTTGACCGATCGAGAAATGAACAAGATGGGGAAATGTATAACAGAGATATGAATCCTGGCGGACTGACCGGTGTCTGGGCAACGTCCAATACGCGAGAAGCCATTTGGGATGGGATGCATAGCCGTGAGACATTTGCTACTTCAGGTCCAAGAATTAAAGTGCGGTTTTTTGCAGGAAATGGTTTTAAGGAATCCTATGAATCTTATGAAGAAATGGTTCAAGACGGATACGCCAAAGGAGTACCTATGGGCCAAAATTATGAAGGAACAGAAGCTCCTGAGTTTTTAGTCTGGGCACTTAAAGACCCTATTGCTCCCAACCTAGACCGAGTTCAAATCATCAAAGGCTGGGTAGATGCGAATGGCGAAATGCACGATACCATTTATGATATTGCTGCATCAGACAACCGTATGCGGGCAGACGGAACTGTCGAGCCTATAGATGCTCCTGTCAATATGGAAACGGGTGAATTTAATAAGGAAAAAGGAGCTCCTGAATTTACGGTGGTTTGGAAAGACCCTGATTTTGACCCTAGCCAAAATGCCTATTACTATGTGCGGGTCATTCAATTACCCACCGCACGCTATAGCTTGTGGGATGAAATCAGAAACCCAGATGTAAAGTACCCAGAAGACACCAAACGAGTGATTCAGGAGCGCGCATGGGCTTCTCCTATTTGGATTGAACCAAAAAATTAAGATCTCTTAATGCGGAAGTTTTTAAAAGAACCCTTGGTTCATTTCCTGTTCCTTGGGGGGTTGATTTTTGGCTACCATTACCTAGTAAATACCAATAGTGAGTCAGAAAACGCCATTGTAATCGATGATACCGAATACGACTATTTGCTTTCTCTCTGGAAAAACCAATGGAAACGGGAACCCAACGAGCAAGACATTAAGGCATTCTTAGACCAATACCTTCGGCAGGAAGTGTTCTATAAAGAAGCCCTTGTCTTGGGTTTAGATCATAACGACATCATTGTAAAAAGGCGCTTAGCTCAAAAAATGGAAGCTGTGTCTAATGATTTGAATGCGATGCTCAATCCTCCAACAGATAACGACTTGAGGGAATTTTATGAAACCAACGATAGCCTTTTCCTTTTACCTCCTACCTATTCATTTAAGCAAGTTCTGTTTACCAATCAAGAACCCAATTGGCAAACAGAACTCCAGGCTACACAAAAGGCTCTTAATGATGGACAAGCGATTCCTACTTCTAGAGTGCTTAAATTATCCATTGCAAACGAATGGGAAAACAGCCCCATCAACGAGATCGCTAAAGCCTTTGGAGGAGAGTTTGCTTCTAAATTGGAAAGTCTACCTTTAAATCAATGGGCAGGCCCAATTGAATCGGGATTTGGGCAGCATTTGGTATTCATTTCTGAAAAAAGGGATAGTGAATTGGCCGATTTCGAGACCATCAAATCCTACGTGGAAAAAGAATACGAATACCAAACGGAGCTTGAAATGCAAGAGCAGGTATACCAAGATCTTTTGGAAAAGTATCAAGTGAAAATCACTTCAAATAGAGTTCCTGAAAGCATTAAAAAGAGCTATCAGCCATAATGAAAGTCATTACACGAATCACTCTATTTCTACTCATTTTTTTTAATGGAACATCCATTTGGGCACACGAAGTGCGTCCAGCTTACTTGCAAATACAAGAAAAATCACCCCACGTCTATTCGGTATTGTGGAAAGTTCCCCGTACAGTAGATAAAGTACTGGATATACAACCAAAATTTGAGGAGAACTTCTTCTTGACAGAAACAGTCCCCCCAAGGATTTTGGAAGCTTTTGTCCTGTATACTTTTCAACTTACCGGTGAGGAAAGCTTGGCAAACACAGAATTGTACATCGACCAACTGAATACAACAGGTACCGATGTCTTGGTCAACATTCGCTTTCTCAATGGCGAAAGCCACAGCTTTTTACTTCAACCTACCGAAAACTCAGTACTAATTCCAGAAATGCCCAATAAATGGATGGTAGCTAAAACTTATACTATTTTGGGTATTGAGCATATTCTGTTTGGGTTTGACCATTTGCTTTTTGTTTTGGCTTTAATTGTGATTACCCAAGGGTTCAAAAAGTTAGTAAAAACCATAACTGCCTTTACCCTGGCGCACAGTATTACGCTTTGTTTTTCGGCCTTAGGCATTGCCTATTTACCGGGACCACCAGTAGAGGCAGTTATTGCTTTAAGTATTGTGTTTTTGGCCTTAGAAATAATGAAATCGCAGCAAGGCCATGCTACATTGACCAGCCGGAAACCCTGGCTAGTAGCTTTTAGTTTCGGTCTGTTACACGGATTTGGTTTTGCGGGCGCTTTGCAGGATATCGGCTTACCTCAAAACGAAATTCCATTAGCTCTAGCAACCTTTAATATTGGAGTAGAACTCGGTCAGATATTATTTGTAGTAGTCGTAATAGCAGTTTCAAAACCGATTCAACTTTTTTCCTCAAACGTTGAATGGTCTTCAAAGATCATCCCCTATGCCGTAGGTAGCATAGCCGCTTTTTGGTTGATTGAACGAGTTGTAGGATTTTAATTAATAAGTTTCCCAAGATTGACTTAAAGCAAATAGTAGGCATGGGTTAAAACAGAGAATATGCTTTAAAAAGACTGGAAATCAAAAAAACCCAAGTAGTGTCCCATCTTCTTCAAATGCTCCAGCCGACTAGTTGAAACTTTTAGAGTTATATTTAGGAATAAGTTTGTATTCTTAAGAAAAAGCAAAATTTTATTCCAAATAGACAAGCATTTTCAAAAGAATGTATTAAATCAACGATAATCTACCATGAGCTGGAATAACTACCTGAATTAAAAATAAAAAATCGGGGGTAGTACATATCCTCAGCAGAGTAAAGCATAGAAGTGCCCAACATGGAAAACTAAAAATTCGAAAATGAAACTTACAATTAAAGTAATTCTACTAGTTGCTTTTTTAAGCGGCTGCAACACACCAGAGTCCTTTGATGTACTGATAAAAAACGGGCAAATCATAGACGGTTCGGGAAACCCATCCTTTATAGGCGATGTAGGAATCAATGCGGATACTATTGCGGCAATAGGTTCACTTGAAAACGCAACGGGTAAACTAGAAATTGATGCCTCTGGATTAGTGGTTGCGCCTGGGTTTATTAATATGCTCTCCTGGGCAACAGAGTCTTTAATTGAAGATGGGAAATCTCAAAGTGATATCAGGCAGGGGGTAACCTTGGAGGTTTTCGGAGAAGGCTTTTCGATGGGGCCTTTAAGTGAGAAAATGAAGGAAGAACTTCTTCAAAGCCAAGGCGATCTTAAATTCAACATTGAATGGACTTCACTAGGAGAATACCTTGAATACTTGGTTAAAAAAGGTGTTTCTCCAAATGTGGCTTCATTTATCGGTGCGACTACGGTAAGAATAAATCACATTGGCTACGAAGACCGGGTACCTACAGCGGAGGAAATGGCATCTATGAAAGCCATGGTCAAAGAAGCTATGGAAGAAGGTGCACTGGGTGTTGGTTCTTCATTGATTTATGCTCCCGCTTTTTATTCCAGCACAGAAGAATTAATCGAATTATGCAAAGTAGCCTCAGAATATGATGGCATGTATATCTCACACATGCGAAGTGAGGGTAACCGCATATTAGAAAGCGTAGATGAATTAATCCGGATTGCAGATGAGGCAGATATCCGAGCAGAAATCTATCATCTAAAAATGGCCGGTAAGAACAACTGGGATAAGTTTGATCCTGTGGTAAAAAAAATCGACTCGGCCAGATCAGCCGGATTGAGCATTACTACTGACATGTATACCTATACAGCCGGAGCTACTGGTTTAGATGCATCTATGCCTCCTTGGGTTCAAGAAGGGGGCTATGAAAAATGGGCTGAACGACTAAAAGATCCCGAAATCAGAAAACGTGTTTACGAAGAAATGACTACCGCTACCGATGAGTGGGAGAATTTACTGTATGCAGCTGGAACAGCCGAAAATTTACTTTTAGTTGGTTTTAAAAATGACAGCTTACGCCATTACATTGGAAAAACGCTGGCTGAAGTGGCGAAAATTCATGGTAAAAGCCCAGAAGAGACTGCTATGGATTTGGTGATTGCAGATGGCAGTCGTGTTGGAACAGTTTACTTTTTAATGTCAGAAGAGAATGTCAAAAAGGGAATTACCTTACCCTATATGAGTTTCGGTTCAGATGCGGAATCTCTGGCGCCGGAAGGAGTCTTCTTAAAGTCAAGTACACACCCAAGGGCTTTTGGTAATTTTTCAAGATTACTAGGAAAATATGTGAGAGACGAGAAAGTAATTCCCATAGAAGAAGCCATTTATAAACTTACCTCCCTACCTGCCAGTAATTTGAAAATAGAGAAGCGAGGGGCTATTAAAACAGGATATTATGCCGATTTAGCCTTATTTAACCCTAATGAAGTGCAGGACAATGCCACCTTTGAAGATCCAATGCAATATTCAACCGGCATGAAGCATGTTTTTGTAAACGGTACTCAAGTACTTAAAAATGGAGAACATACAGGAGCTACTCCCGGAATGGTCGTAAGAGGGCCGGGTTGGAAGAAAAAGGAAAAATAATCGCTGTGTACTAATTGCTTACTCTAAACGCCTGAAGATTCAGAGGGCTAAGCCTCAAGGCATAAAATCAAATAAATGAACAGAACATTAAACTTTCAAAAAAACCTAATCATCATAGGAGTACCGATTTTGATGGTTGGAATAATGATAATTCTAGCCAAAACATCCATTTTTAGCTTAAATCCCAAAAGTTTATCGATTGGAATTACGATTGACTTGTTGTTTACCGTTCCTTTGATTTATTTCTTACTTATCAGAAAAACGAACATTCCAAAAACAACAATACTCGCATTTTTAATTTTGGGAATGGTCGTCTGCTCATTCATACTTCCCCCACAGAATCAATATTTTTTAGACTTTTTTAAAACATGGGTATTTCCAATAATTGAACTTTCCATCATATCCTATGTAATCTTCAATGTTAACAAAGCTATTAAACGATATAAACTCAAGAAAAATGAAAATGTGGATTTTTTTACAGCATTGAAAAGTACATGCTATGAAATACTTCCAAAAGCTGTAGTTATCCCGGTGGTAACCGAAATTGCAGTTTTTTATTATGGATTTGTTAATTGGAAAAAGAAGAAACTCCGTGAAAATGAATTCTCCTACCACAAAGAAAGTGGTACAGTTCCCACACTCATTGCCATCATCTTCCTAGTTATAATAGAAACTGCCATTTTCCACATTCTCCTTGAAAAATGGAGCGTGACCGCAGCATGGATTTTAACTTTTTTAAGTATTTATTCCGGAATTCAGCTTTTTGGGTTTTTAAAATCAATGTCCAGAAGACCTATAGTAATCGAAAATGATAGGTTATTCCTTCGATATGGAATTATGAATGAAACCACCATTGATTTAGAAACTATTGACAGCATTGAAATTTCATCAATAGATATAGAGCTTAACCATGAAACTCGTAAGCTATCATTTTTAGGTGAAATGGAAAGTCATAATGTGATAATCAGGTTAAAGCAAGAAAACATTTTGTATGGATTTTATGGAATAAAACGCAAGTACAGGAATCTAGTATTACACGTTGACGATAAAAATGAATTTAAGGACAAAATAAATATGGCCTTACAACAACGCTTTTAGCTTATAGGATCTTACTCTGCTTGCAGGAAAAGGAAAAATCAAACTAATCGATAAGTCCACAGAATGGAAGGCCTATCTCAAAGTTGAAAAACTCTTCTATTTGAGATCTTAGGTAATGGTAATAAGAATCAAGCTTTCTTATAACCTCACAACTAATTATACCTGTATTATTTACAAATTTTGTTCGAAGACGATACAATTCTGACCAATATCGAACAATTTCAGTCTTTGAACCGTGCTATTTGAGCCCTTATACGCCATTTTTGAATTTGGTAGTCTTTTGGCATAAGGATTTGTACCAAAAACAAATTCTTTTAATTCCATGAGATTACTATTCACACCCATTTTCGTTTTCCTATCCTTGTTTGCCTTTAGTCAAGAATTAACTACTATAGAAGTCTACGTCCCCAATAAAGAGGACGAAGTTTATATAGTGGGGAACCAAGACGCCCTAGGCAATTGGCAGGCTGATCAAGTAAAAATGGAAAAGGTTTCTGACCTTAAGCGATCCATTACACTAAAACTTGAATTTCCGGCAGAATTCAAATTCACTAAAGGAAGTTGGGAAAGTGAAGGAATTGTAAAAAGCCTATCTCACAATCCTAACCTAAGGATTGAGAATATAAATGATGAAAAATCATTTGAGGTAAAGACCTGGATGGATAACATTCAGTCAGAAAAACTTGATCTAGACTATGATATCAAGTTCATCAATTCCGAGTTTTTAGGCGACAAAAGAATGATCAAAGTATATCTGCCTCAAAATTATTCTCCGGACAAAAAGTATCCCGTCATCTACCTGACTGATGGAGAAACTCAAAATTTTGAAGTAGCAAAAGGGTATATCAATGCCCTTTCACAGCCAAGTTTCAATATTATTCCTCCCACTATTTTGGTCGGAATAGTTCACAAAAATCGAAATGAGGAATTATTTAATCAGCAAAGTGGAAAATACTTTACTGAATATTTACTGCAGGAGTTGATTCCTTATATAAACTCAGCCTACAGCACCTCAGGTTTCAATGCGATGATTGGTCACTCTAACGGAGCCGAGTATAATCATATTTTAATGATGAGAAATGACAATACATTTCGTGGATTCATCAGTCTTTCAACATCTTTCGCCGGCATGGGAAATAAAGAAAATGAGTTGGCCGCGTTTTTCAGACAATACGACGGAACAAAGATGTTCTACTTTTTAGCAAACGCAACTATGGATTCGCCAGATAGAATACTGTATGGCAACACCATAGACAGCCTTTATAAAAAGAATCCCAACACGAATATAGAGTTCAGCAAAAAAACATTCGATGCGGACCATGTCACCATCGTACCTCATGCTATGCTTGATGGCTTGAAATATATCTATCAAGATTATAAAAACATGGAAGCTTACCCTACGATTTATGATTACAGTAAGAATTATCTAGCTAATCTCAAAGAAACTTATGGAATTGATGGGAAATATGAATTCCTTGATTTACAAGGATATTTCAGTGACATCATCGGAAATAGAAAATTAGATGAATATAAATTCCTGATCAATTTTATCGAAGAACAAAAGTTATGGCTAGGGGGCGGGTTTGATCCTATTAACATTTCGAATCACTATGCCATGATGAAAATGTACCCTGAAAATATCACTTACTATACGAAAGGCCTCGAAGGATTTGATGGATATACAGAAAAAATGGAAACATTTCCGATTCTATACTTTTCCAATATTACCAAAGCCATTGATTCCTATAAAATGGAGAATAAGATAAGCGAAGGAATTGCTTTTCTTGAAAAAAGTAGAGAGAAATTATCAGAGCCGTACTTTCTTGAAATGACCTATTACCTGGCTAAGGTATCTCTTGAGAACGGCGTTGACCTGAATAAAGGGAAGGAAGCATTAAACTTTTGCAAAAACAACTTTAGAAAAAACAATGTGTTTACAATGGAAGATTTGAAGGACCTTGAAAACCATTAAAATCATCCTATTAAAAGGTATTTGGCTAATAAAAAGAACCCTGTAGCACCAAAAATTAGAAACTTTCAAATTAGCTGCCATCCCTATACAAACCCTAGTGAATAAGTATCCTATCCAATAAAAACAAGTTAACAATGAATAGAATTACGGTTATCATCATCCTGACCTGTATCCAAATATATTCAGTCTTTGGGCAGTCAGACTTTGATGTAAACATTAACTCTAAAGCACTTGAGGACGAATGGAAAATCAAAATTCATCTCCCCCAAGATTACAGTGAAGACAAGTTTTATCCGGTAATCTATATTACAGATGCCAATTCAGATAACTTTGAAATCGCTAGTAATTATATCGATATGTTATCTCTTCCCGATTATGATGTAATTCCAAAATGCATCCTTGTTGGCATAACTCAAAAGCAAAGATTAATAGAGCTCGACCCCTAAAAGTCACCTCATATAGAGTATCTGAAGACCAATCTAAAGCCTTAATAATCTTATATTCAAGAACTTTCGAAAACATAAGGGTTCATTTTTATAGAAGGAATTCAAGAAGAATTTTCTAAATTGTTTCAATCTGAAATTTTTACCCTCTTGAAAATCCTTTTATGCAACAATCAAATCTATTATCAACCCTAAAACCCAAAACCTATTCCGATTTGATTTTTGCATTGGTATGGGTTTTTATCATTCTTCTAGCATATCGCTTCATCATTGTTACAGCTCTTCCCTATTATGGATTTACTGAAGATGCTATGGGAAGATGGTGGGATTATAAATGGTCGCTTATTGGACACATTTCAGGAGGTATTTTGGCCCTTGTTATTGGTCCGTTTCAATTCTGGAAAGCATTTCGAAGTAAGTATCTAACTATTCACCGATGGATGGGTAGGATTTACATTACCGCGATTTTATTCAGCGTCATATCTGCTACTTTTTTGGCTTGGACAAGCGCCATTAATGCTGCTGAAATCAATTGGGCACTGGGACTGCAAGGACTAGCTTTTGTTTGGTTTGTCACCACATTTATGGCCTACCTATCCATAAGAAGGAAACGAATCCAACAACATAAAGAGTGGATGATCAGAAGCTATGTGGTCACCTTTGCCTTTATAACATTCCGGATATTAAGTGACTCCCCAATCAATGAATATTTTGGAGTAGCTATTTCCGGCGCTACCTGGTTATGGGTTTCCTGGTCAATTCCCCTATTGGTTTCAGAGGTATTTATTAACTGGAACAAAAAATAATAATTTCCAAGACTTAGGATTTAAGGAATTTAGACGAGCTTATGGTGGGCTTGATCACTGCAATTGTATTTTCTGATCGCATCGTACTCTTTCCTAGATTTAACTCTATTACAGAAATAATAATAGAGATGATTTTAGCATTACTTTTTCTCTGAAAAATTAATAATTCTATCACTCAAAGAAAGAAAGCATTTATTTGGGACACTTTTCCTTTAATTCAGCAAATCCCAAGTTTGATTTTAGCAATCGGCTTTAATTCTGAAACACATGTTTATCTTATTTGAAATTTTTTTATTCGAAAAGAACGATTTAGCCATTAGCTAAAAAAGACCTTTCAGAAATAATTTTTTAACTTGTTGTAAATGAGGATTTTTGAATGAAGTCTCAGTCAAAAACTCCAGTCTTGGTTATTTGTAAGTCAAAAAAGCCCATAACGATACCAAAAGGGTACAGTAACAAGTTTCGCTTCATTAAAGAGAGATATTTCCGCCAATGAGAGTCTTTAGAAAAATTAGGCAAATTTTCCTTTCTGAGAATCGATTCAGCAAATATATCCTATATGCCATTGGCGAAATCTTCCTTGTGGTCATTGGAATTTTAATCGCTTTGCAAATAAATACATGGAACGATAATCGAATAAAAAATGGTCAGGTTAAATCGTATGCCTTAAAATTAATCTCCGACCTTAGTCAAGACATTCAGGAAGTTAAGTTCATCAAGTGGGAGGCTGAAGCCGCCTATATCAGATTGGATAGTTTGATTAATTACACAAGGAACCTTAGCATAGAAGACTATAAAAATTTAGATTTTTACGTACTAACATACAATGCTCGTTATAGACCCTATTCCTGGAATCGCTCCTCATACGAAGAACTGAAATCAACAGGGATATTGGGCTATTTTGATAATGACAGTCTAGTAAACCGATTAGTCAAATATGAAGCTTTTACCAAGCATTTGGACGCAGATTACCTAGAGGACATTGAGTTGATAAGAGATGCCAATAAATTGATGCATAAGGCCGTAAACTTCAATTATAAAGGGAATCCTCTTTCGATTAGAAAAATTACAACGCCATACCAAGTTGATGAAGTAGAAATTATTGACTTCCATCAAACTGATTTTTACAAAGAGTTGGAGCAACAGGGACTAGATTTTATAAACAGGGATAAAAAATTGCTGGATGAGATTATTAATTCATATGTGGATCTAAAATTTAACTTCCGCACGAGGTATAATTCAGAGTTACCTAGGTTGATAAATGACGCAGAATCAATTATTAAGCTTTTGGAGAATGTTTATTTAATTGATGACATTGAAAATGGAAAAATTGAAAGGTACAAAATCTAAGTGTCATCAGAATTTGGGGAACGACCGCTAATCAAATTAAGGGCAAGTAAAGCCCAATCAATATGCTAGGACTTGGAACAACCATTTATTAAGCGGAGATAATCAAGTATTCTACAATCGATTAAATGAGCTCTGGCTAGTGAAATTGAAAAGCAAAAACACTGGATTACATTAATTTTTTCAAAATATCTAAGTAAGCATCATGGCATTTACACTCACTGATATCCACCCAAAATTACCCATGCGCAACAAGCAGATGACACGGGAATTTTACACCAAACAATTGGGGTTTAAAGAGTTTGGGCGTGCTGACTTTGATGGCTATTTGATGGTTGAGAAAGACCAAATTCAAATCCATTTTTTTGAGTTTAAGGATCTGGAACCTACACAGAATTACGGGCAGGTTTATATCAGAACCGACCATATTGAGGAATTGTACCAATTCTTTTTGGAAAATAAGACTGAAATTCACCCAAACGGCAAATTGGAAATCAAAGCCTGGGGACAAAAGGAATTTTCAATTCTTGATCCGGATTTCAATTTGTTGACCTTTGGGCAAG
>JABXHZ010000127.1 GCA_013373335.1 Cyclobacteriaceae bacterium
GGCGAGGTAGCTCAGTTGGTTAGAGCGCAGGATTCATAACCCTGAGGTCACGGGTTCAACTCCCGTCCTCGCTACAAAGGCTTTCGGAAACGGAGGCCTTTTTTTATTTTAAGGAATGGATAAAGAAACATATTCAACCATTTTACAACAACCAGTGCGGTATTCATATCCGCGAACACGTGCCTGCCTGTCGTCAGACAGGTTCAACTCCTCCCGAATGCTTTCGGGACTACAAAGGCTTTCGGAAACGGAAGCCTTAATTTTCCAGCCTTTCTATTTCTATTTTTTTATTTGTTCTTCTGAAAAAAGGAGAAACCTTATACCCTAAAAACAAAAAAGCCTTCCCGAAGGAAGGCTTCATGCAAAATAAGATCTACATCTTATTTCACTCTTTCAACAACTGCTTTAAATGCCTCAGGGTGATTCATCGCCAAATCAGCCAAAACCTTACGGTTTAGCTCGATATCAGCTTTTTTCAATAACCCCATAAATTGTGAATAGGACATACCATGCTCTCTAGCACCGGCATTGATACGCTGAATCCACAAAGAACGGAATTCTCTTTTCTTAGCTTTTCTGTCTCTGTAGGCGTACTGAAGTCCTTTTTCGTACTTGTTTTTGGCTACAGTCCACACGTTTTTACCTCTTCCGAAGTAACCTTTGGTGGCCTTTAGCACTTTTTTTCTTCTTGCTCTAGATGCAACTGCGTTTACTGATCTTGGCATAACTTTTTGTTTTTTGACACTAGGTGCTCCGAAGAGTCTTGATTACCAAAGCGTCTGGTGAATGAATAAACCTTAATTTTTAAGACAGATTGGTCAGATTCTCAACATGTCTCGTACTCTGCCCTCATCAGACTCGTGTACCAAACCAGTTTTGGTTAGGTTACGCTTTCTTTTGGTGGCTTTCTTTGTTAGGATGTGGCTTTTGTAAGCGTGCTTCCTTTTGATTTTTCCTGTTCCGGTTAAAGCGAATCGCTTCTTCGCGGAAGATTTGGTTTTTACTTTAGGCATTTTAGCTGTATTTAGTTGGTTGAAATTACTTTTTTTGAGCCTTAGGTGCGATGAATATATTCATCCGCTTCCCTTCCAATTTTGGAAGCTGTTCGACAGCACCAAAGTCTTCTAGTGCCTGGGCAAACTTTAGTAGAAGCATTTCTCCTCTTTCTTTGAAAACAATACTTCTTCCAACAAAATGCACATAGGCTTTCACTTTGGCTCCTTCTTTAAGAAAGTTGATGGCATGCTTTAATTTGAAATTGAAATCATGGTCATCGGTATTAGGTCCAAAACGGATTTCTTTTAAAACGACCTTGGCTGCATTCGCCTTTATTTCTTTTTGTTTCTTCTTCTGCTCATACTTGAATTTGGCGTAATCCAAGATTTTACAAACAGGAGGATCAACATTTGGAGAAATTTCTACCAAGTCCAGATCGTTTTCCTGTGCTAGTTTTAGGGCTTTATCTAGAGGCATCAGGGCGTTTCCACCTTCTACATACTCGCCTACTACCCGAACCTGCCTAGCTCGTATTTTGTCGTTTACCTTATATGGCTCTTCTCTTCGACCTCTGTTTGGTTGTTTATTTCTCAAATTATTTTGGTTGTTTTAATGAAATCGACTGCAAATATCGGAATTATTTCTAATTCCTGAAATCAGAATAAAATTTTACCAACTTATTCTTTACTCAATGATTCTGAAATAATCCCTTGAAAATACTTTATAAAACCTTCCGGCGAATGACTTCCAAGATCTCCTTCACCATGTTTCCGCACTGATACCATACGCTCCTGGGCTTCTTTTTCCCCTACGATGAGCATAAAAGGAACCTTTTTCACTTCGGCATCGCGGATCTTTCTCCCAATCTTTTCGTCTCTGTTATCGATGCTTCCTGTAATTCCAGCTTCTTCCAAAAGGTCTTTAACTTCTGCAGCGTAGTCTAGATATTTTTCAGAAATCGGTAAGATTACCAATTGCTCGGGTGCAAGCCATAATGGGAAATTACCTGCACAATGTTCAATCAATACCGCAACGAAACGTTCCAAAGAGCCAAAAGGTGCCCGGTGAATCATCACAGGTCGATGTTTCTGATTATCAGCACCGATATACTCTAATTCAAAACGATCCGGAAGCTGATAATCCACTTGGATCGTTCCCAACTGCCATTTCCTGCCCAATGCATCTTTAACCATAAAGTCCAGCTTAGGACCATAGAAAGCTGCTTCTCCTAATTCGGTAACTGTTTCAAGCCCTTTTTCGGCTGCAGCTTCAATAATTGCAGCTTCAGCTTTGTCCCAGGCTTCAGTAGAACCAATGTACTTTTCCGGTTTTTCTGGATCTCGTAGGGATACCTGTGCTGTATAATCCTCAAAGCCCAAAGCTTTGAATACATACAATACCAAGTCAATAACTTTAATGAATTCTTCTTTGACCTGATCGGGTCTACAGAAGATATGAGCATCGTCTTGGGTGAATCCTCTCACACGAGTCAAACCATGCAATTCCCCGCTTTGCTCGTATCGATATACCGTACCAAATTCTGCATATCGAATCGGCAGGTCTTTATAGGATCTAGGTTTATGCTTGTAAATTTCACAATGGTGAGGGCAGTTCATAGGTTTCAACAAAAACTCCTCTCCTTCATGTGGGGTCGCTATAGGTTGGAAAGAGTCTTTCCCATATTTTTCATAATGCCCTGATGTTTCATACAGGGCCTTATTTCCAATATGAGGGGTAGTTACCTGCTGATATCCGGACTTGTCCTGAGCTTTCTTCATAAAAGCTACTAAGCGCTCTCGCAACAAGGTTCCTTTTGGAAGCCAAAGCGGTAAGCCCATTCCAACCTTTTCGGAGAAGGTGAAAAGCTCCAACTCGCGGCCAATTTTACGGTGATCCCTTTTTTTGGCCTCTTCCAGCATGGTGATGTATTCCTGCAGTTCCTTAGCCTTTGGAAAAGTAACACCATATATACGAGTCAGCATTTTGCGATTCTCATCACCTCTCCAATATGCTCCTGCAATATTAGTCAGTTTTACTGCCTTGATAAATCCAGTATTTGGGATGTGGGGTCCTCGGCAAAGGTCAACAAAACTACCTTGTTCATAAAAGGTGATGCTACCATCTTCTAAGCCCTCCAGCAAGTCTAGCTTATATTCATCGCCTTTTTCTTGGAAGTATTCAATAGCATCCTTTTTGGAAATATCTTTTCGGATATATTCATTTTTCTGTCTGGCTAACTCGAGCATTTTTTGCTCGATTTTTTCCAGCTCCTCTCCTTCTAATTTATGATCCCCAAAATCCACGTCGTAATAAAATCCGGTTTCAATGGGAGGACCTATACCGAATTTAATACCGGGATATAGTGCTTCTAATGCTTCTGCCATCAAGTGAGCAGAGGAATGCCAGAAAGTGTTTTTCCCTTCACCATCATTCCAGGTTAATAATTGTACCGAAGCATCTGAATCGATCGGTCGGGTAGCATCCCAAACCTGACCATTAACTTTCGCAGCTAGGACATTTCGGGCTAAACCCTCGCTGATACTTGCAGCAATTTGTAGTCCGGTAATTCCTTTTTCATAGTTCCTAACCGATCCGTCAGGAAGTGTAATCGCAATTGATTTTGACATAAAATTTATAGGCCTTTACAAACAGGCATTAGTTTAAGGTGCAAATATGCAAAGAGTGTAGGCAAAGGAAAAATTATATACCCTCCAATCCCATTTCTTTTAAAGAATAATCTGTGCGCTGACTTTTACAGCAAAGTTATTTGCATTGGGACTATCCAAATAGGTCATCCGATGGAAAAAGTCGACTCTGAAAAATTTGAATATGTTTTCAATACCATATCCCAATTCAAGATAAGGTTTTGTAGGTTCCAATCGACCGAAAGTTTCTATTGGGTTACCTTGTGGATCAAAAGTAGGTGCATTGGAAATATTTTTATCGCTAACTGATCCAAATAGAATATTTGCGTTAGCAACAGCACGCCACTTCAGCTTTCGCATTAGAGGAATTCGATTCAAAAGAAACCCTTCAAAGAAATGTCTATACCGCAAGCTGATAAATTGATCAGATGCGAATTCATTGAAATTCATTGTATTGAAAGCAGCAGTGGTGTAAAAAGCTGTACCGTTTCCAAGATGATTCTTTAAAATTGGATAAGGCACTTCTCCAAAGACTTTTCCAGCATCCAATTCATACCTCGACACACCAAAAAGCCCCATGTTCAGACGTTGGTATAGGTAAAATCCCAACTTATGATAGTCAATCTCTCCTCCTAACCATTGGATTCCTCGGGCAAACTTAAATTCAAAAATCGGCCATTTGGAGGGCCCAAGTGATGCCCTTTCATTATCATTGATCAGAATAATTTCATCTCTCCCATAGCGAAGACTTGCTCTCAATTCACTTGTCTGAAATTCGCTCCTGTAGTCTCCCGTTCCCTTTTCCAAATAATAAAAATCAAAAAGCGGATCAAATTGGGAAAGCCTAATTCCGGCTTGAAATAAGAAGCCCTTAAAAAATTCCCGTTGAAATTTCAACTGTTGGTTACTACTGATAAATGGTCTCCTCAATGTCCCAAAACGACTTGCAGCCAAGAAAACAGAATTTCCTTCCAGAGATTCCATCTCCAACCCTACTTGATCAATTTCCTTACTTGAACTCAATTCAATAGTGGTCCAGCGCTTTCTATCGAGTATGTTTTTAGCAGATACCGAATATTTGAACCGCTGATCTTTAAAGCCGTAAGCTAAATATCCCTGAAAGGCCCATTTCGTGCTAAACTTATAATTGGTCCGAAGCCCAAAGCCTCCCCGAAGGCCTTCTACATTATTATAATTACCAAATTCGGTCCAAGGCCCTAAATCTATCTTTCCAACAGGCAGAAATCCCGTTGCAAAAAATTTGAGTCCTTCGGAATAAAACCGAATGACTGGGATTTTCTTCAAGGTATCCACCATTTGAAGAACAGCCAATTCTTCAGAAGAAAGCGGGTCTATCCTATTTTTGGTCCAGAAATCTTCCGTAGCATCCCCAAAGTCCGGTTTCAGCTCCACCGAATTGTTAAAGAAAGAAGTTGGCTTTGGATCTGTGATAAACACACTATCCGTGGCTGTATAGAATTTTGCCAACAACCCTGCGGTATTTGGGGTGACCTGACCGATTTTTATTTGAACTCGCGTTTTGGATGGAATCAATGGCCCCATGATCGTAGGCTCCAGTTCTTGCTGGATTTTGATTCGTTCTATAAAGTTCAGATTGGCCGTTTTTGGAATCGTTAAATCCACCTGCTTCAATGCATAGGTGTTTTTGTTGATCCAGATAGTTCCTGAAAACGCTAAATCCTGCTCCCTCCTTGGATAGACCTGTAATTGATAACAACTGTCAGTACCCACCAAAACAGAATCCATTAAATCGTAATCATAAAAAGTCTTCCATCCATCGGCTATGGGAGAAATAAAATCCTTCTCGAGAATGGTGAGCCAGTTTTTGTAAAAGTTATATTCCTGAAAAGCCGAACCGGTGATTTGGGAAGTAGTTGATCCATCCGTAATTCCAACTCCGGTTACTTTGGATTTTTCGACTATTTCTTTTTTGAGCAGTGGATTATTTCTAAAATAGAAGCGACTCAGTGTTTCTGAAAAAAATACTGGCAGTATTTTCTCCCCTTCATCATTTGTAAGTTGGCGAATACTGTCTAAAACTGAAGTTACTTTTTGTACTGTTTTTCGCTGCCTAAAGTCTTCCGAGAGATGGTCAATATCGATTTCAATCTTGGTATAATTCTTTGTTTCATAAGCTTCTAAGCTCCGCTTATCAAAATCATCCCTTTTGGCCACTGCCCGTCGAATAATCTCAAAGGCGGGATTTTCCCCTGCTTCAAAAACAAAAGCTTCTAATTCAAAATCTGAGGGCCTGAGCTGAAAATTAATGGTTTGTTCAGGAATGTCTTGAAGGGCTTTTGTTTGTGAAAAATATCCCAGATAACTAACCTGAATGCTATCTGCTTTAGTATTCAAAATCAACTCATATCCCCCTTCAAAATCCGTATTCATACCCTTCCCAGTACCTACGGCCAAAACAGATGCAAATGGAATCGGGTCACCGGTTTCAGCATCAGTTACTTTTCCCTTGATTCGATATTGGCCAAAGGAAAAGCTGGAAACGAAAAAAAAGAATAGAAAAAAGAGAAGCCTATGCATGAATAAAATTTCCTTAGAAACTCTAAGGCTGCAAATTAAATCCATTCTCTGAGGAAATGAGGGAAAAGTAATGTGAATATTTCCTAATTAGCACAGCCGAATGGATTTTGAAAAGGGATAATTTTCGAGACTCACTTGTATATTTGACATTCAAAATTCGAATTCATGGTATACGATATTGCAATCATTGGAGGTGGAATAGTTGGATTGGCAACAGGAATGAAAATTCTCAAGTTCAGGCCTAACTTAAAAGTAGCTATCATTGAAAAAGAAGATCAATTAGCCAAACATCAGACAGGAAACAATTCTGGTGTTATTCACTCAGGCTTGTATTACAAACCAGGTTCACTGAAAGCTACCAATTGTATCCGCGGATATCATGAATTAGTTGAATTCTGTGAGACTGAAAAAATACCCTATGAAATCACGGGAAAAGTAGTCGTAGCAACGCGAGAAGAACAAAAGCCTTTATTGGAAAACCTTCTTAAAAGAGGACTTGAAAACGGCTTGACGGGTACTCGGTCCATCACTTTGGAAGAGCTGAAGGAATATGAACCACATTGTCATGGCGTTGCTGCAATCCATGTCCCCCAAACTGGAATAGTTGATTATCATCAGGTTGCTTTGGCCTATGGAAGAAAGATAATTCAAGCAGGAGGAGAAATATTTTTAAATCATAAAGTATTAAAAATCAATCAAAAAGAGTCTATAAATTATATTGAAACTTCAAAAGTAACCTTTGAGGCAAAATTGGTTATAAACTGTGCAGGGCTTTACTCCGATAAAGTTGCTCGCTTGACAGACTCCTCTATTGACGACGTCAAAATCATTCCTTTCCGGGGAGAGTATTATAAGCTGAAAAAAGACAAAGAGTATTTGGTTAAAAACCTGATTTATCCGGTGCCTGATCCAAACTTTCCCTTTTTAGGGGTTCACTTTACTCGAATGAAAAAGGGAGGAGTTGAAGCGGGGCCAAATGCGGTTTTGGCTTTTCGAAGAGAAGGATATAAAAAATCACAGATCAGTCTTTCCGAATTAGCAGAATCATTAGCCTGGCCCGGCTTTCAAAAAGTAGCGGCCAAATATTGGAAAACAGGATTTGGAGAGCTTTATAGATCATTTTCCAAAGCTGCCTTTACCAAAGCACTGCAGGAACTAATACCAGAAATCCAGGAAACTGACCTGGAAGATGGAGGAGCAGGCGTACGGGCCCAAGCATGTGATCGAAATGGAGGTTTGTTGGATGATTTTGCCATTCGAGAATCAGCTTATGCCATCAACGTTCTAAATGCCCCTTCTCCAGCAGCAACCAGTTCCTTATCCATTGGAGGGACAGTCGCTGAAATGGCATTGAAACGCTTTGATTAAACCTGGGTATTTACTGTATCCGGGAAATACCGATTGGCAAGCTTGATCATTTCATCTCCTTTCACCAGGTCATGCACGCTTAATTCACTCGTATGCATATGTCCAGCGGCTCCCAGTAACTCACTAACAGCTTTTACGGTATTTGAGTGAAAATTAAAAACCCGCTCTGATTTATCACTGACAACCAGTCCTTTAACTAAGCCTTTTCGCTGAGTTGCAACTCCAGTTGGGCATTCATTCGTATTGCATCGAAGTGCTTGGATACAGCCAACGCTAAACATAAATCCTCGGGCTGAATTACAAAGATCTGATCCCAATGCAATGTTTTTAATGATGGAAAAAGCACTTATAATTTTTCCGGAAGCGATAATTTTAATTTTATCCCGAAGGTTAAACTTATCTAAAGTGGCTCGAACAAAAATTAAAGCAGGCTCCAAAGGTAGCCCAACACTATCAGAAAACTCCAAGGGTGCAGCACCTGTTCCCCCTTCGGCTCCATCTACAGTGATGAAATCAGGCCAATTATTTTGAGCCACCATCTCCTTGCATATCTCAATAAACTCCTCGGTCCTACCTATACAAAGCTTAAAGCCTATAGGTTTTCCGCCGGACAATTCACGCAATTTTTCAATGAACTGGATAAGTTCTTTCGGATTTGAAAATTCAGAATGAGAGGGAGGAGATAGAACGGTCTCTCCAGCCTTTAATCCACGTATTGCAGCAATTTCAGGAGTATTTTTTACTCCCGGAAGAACGCCCCCGTGTCCTGGCTTGGCTCCTTGAGAAATCTTTATTTCTATCAATTTCACCTGCTCCCAATTCGCTTTTTCTTTAAATTTCTCCGAATCAAAATTTCCACTTTCATCCCGACAGCCAAAATATCCGGTACCGATTTGCCAGCATAAATCCCCTCCTTCTAAGTGATAGGGGGAAATTCCTCCCTCTCCAGTATTGTGAAAGAATTTACCTTTTTTAGCTCCTAAATTCAATGCTCTTATAGCATTAGAAGACAATGAACCAAAACTCATAGCAGATATATTGAAAATGGAAGCAGAATAAGGCTGTTTGCAGTTGTCAGATCCTATGGTCACTCGTAAGTCTTCCGGTTTAAGATGAACCGCATAAATTGAATGCCTTAAAGCGACATAATCTTCTCCGTCTATTTCACTTTGGGTGCCAAAAGGATGGGTATCGTTTACACTTTTTGCTCTTCGATAGGCCAGTGAACGAATATTCCTGCTAAATGGCTTTCCATCCGTATTACTTTCAATAAAATACTGTTGAATTTCAGGACTGATTGATTCTAAAATATATCTAAAGTGACCTACTACGGGAAAATTCTTGAGAATCGCATGCTTTTTTTGAAAGGAATCATAAATTCCCAAACCAGTCAATAGACCTAAAATTCCGAGTACTAAATATCCCAAACGAAACTCTCGAAAGGAATATAGCCACATCAGAAAAAGGGTTAAGGCAAAAAGAAAGAGGATTGAAAAGAAAAATAATTTTCTCATAAGGAAAGGGTTTAATTCCCCAATTTAAAAAATGAATGGAAGAAGCCTAAAGCAAGAAGTGTAAAAGACGATGTTCTACCCAAGTAAATTCCTGACCTTTCCAAATAAATCCAGTATGACCACCTCTTTTCGGTGTTTCCAGTATCAGTTCATTCTTTTTTTCAACCAATTTCACAGGATAGCATTCTGGCCCCAAAAGTGGATCATTTAATGCATTGACAATTAAAGTTGGTACTGGAATATTGTGCATCCGTTGATCTGGACTTACACTCTGATAAAAATCCTGAGCGTCTTTAAAACCATGAATCTTTGCAGTAAAATGGGTGTCAAACGTATCGAAATCATTTACCTTTTCCAGTAGATCCAAATCTATCAAATTAGGATATTGTTCGGCTTTCAGGCGCATTTTGATTTTAAGCTTACCCAAAAATCGATTTTTGTAAAACCGGTTTCTTTTTTCCTTGAGGGTGGCCGCACTGGAAGGCAGATTGCAAGGTGTAGAATAAACAGCTGCTTTTTTGATTTCAGTTGGCAAATCCTCTCCCTTCTTACCCAAATAGTTCAAGGTCTGCGCTCCTCCCATACTGATTCCTGCCAGAAAAATTTCCCGATATTTACCCAATCCTAATACATATTCAATGGTCGTTTCCAAATCATAACTGGAGCCATGATGATATAAAATAGGCTGAAGATTCATCTCACCACCACAGGTCCTATTATTCCATCCAAGTACGTCCACCTGATGCTGATTAAATAGCTTGGCTAAGCCACGAACATAATGTCGCTCAGAATCACCTTCCAAACCATGAGAAACAATTAGAAGCCTATCGCTTCCTACTTTAGACCAATCCAAGTTCAAAAAATCTCCATCTGGAGTAGAAATTTTTTCTCTGATGTAGGTTATTCCTTCAATTTTTCGATACAAGCTAGGAACAATGGTTTCCAGATGTCCATTGAATAAATAAAAAGGAGGCCCGGGGTAAATAGAAGGGAATTTAGACATGACTTATCAAAAAAGATCACAGGATGATCATTTTCGCTTCAAATTTACAACACATAGAAGAACTACTTTAGTGAAGAAGTTTAAAACATAGGGTATTTTAAAAAAAATTGGAGCGACATGTGTCAGCTCCTTTTTTTATTGAATGGAATTCAAATGTGGTCTACTAGTTTTTTGACCTCTTCGATAGCTCTATCTACTTGTCTGATAAAATCGTCAAAATGAGTTTGAAATTCAGTGCCAAAACCGGCTGATTCCAAAATTTCCTTTCCATTCTGTAATGAGTTTGCCAGGTCATCAAATTCAAACATTCCCAATGTTGGCTTCACCTTATGACGGATTTGTTGGATTATCTCCAAATCTCTTTGAACCATTCCATCAGAATAGAATTGCTTTAATTCCTTCAAGCCCACAAAAATGGCTTGGGTCAATTCCTTTTTAAACTCCTCATCGCCATCAGACATTTCATCAATCCGTTGGCTCAACTCAGGGTATATCAGGCTCATAAAATTTCTAAATATGGGTGGATTTTCCTGCTAAATATCCCGTTGACCATGCAGCTTGAAAATTAAAGCCTCCCGTAATTCCATCCAGATTCAATATCTCCCCTGCGAAGAAAACTTTTGGATGAAAAATACTTTCCATAGTTTCTGGGTTAACCTCTTGAAGATCCACTCCTCCAGCTGTAACAAATTCTTCTTTGAAAGTAGTCTTTCCTTCAATTTTCAAAATATAGCAAAAAAGATTTTGAACAAGTCTATTAATCTGCTTTTTCGAAATATTTCCATAGGTTTCGTCTGCTTCTATGCCTGAATTTTGAACCAAAAATTCCCATAATCTTGTCGGCAAATCATGAAGCGGGTAATTTTTAACCTTTCTTCCCCCATGCAAGGATTTGAAATTTCGAATGCTTTGTTCCCAATTCTGCTCTTTCAATTCAGCATTCCAATTAATGATAGCATTTGCTTTGTACTTATGATCATGGAGCCATTTGGCTCCAAAAGCCGATAATTTAAGCACAGCCGGCCCACTCACTCCCCAATGCGTAATTAGCATAGGACCTTGGTAAGAAAGCTTGGTTCCTTCCAATCGAACAAGTGCATTCGGAACACTAATTCCCATCAACTCTCGAATGGGTTCCTGAGGGGTGTTGAATGTAAATAATGATGGAATTGGAGAAACTACTTTATGCTTTAGCTTGGATAAAAAATGATAACCATCAATTTTTGGACTTCCGCCGGTAGCAATGATTAATCGGTCTAAAATAAATGTCGATTTACTAGAAACGACTTTTATACCTTCTGCACAAGGCTCAATAGATTGAATAGGAAAATTCAAATGGATTTTTATCCCCAACTGATTTGCTTCATGAGTGAGAGCATGAATAATGGATTCGCTGGAATCGGATTGTGGAAAAATTCGACCATCAGACTCTTCTTTTAAAAGGACTCCCTTGCTTTGAAACCAATTCATGGTATCTGGAATGGAAAAATGTCTAAAAACCCGTTTTAGAAACTTTTCTCCTCGGGGATAAAACTTAACAAGCTTACTGATTTCCATTGGACGATGGGTAACATTACAACGACCTCCTCCGGAAATCCTCACTTTGGAAAGCAGCTTAGAAGTCTTTTCAAATATGTGGACTTCACGGTCTGGACCTGCAGCATGTATTGCTGCAAAAAAACCAGCTGCTCCTCCGCCAATAACTCCGATTTTCAAGGCTTATTAAGTAATTTTTAAAATATCAACGTTTTCTGCTGAAAGAACCCAGTATTCCGCGAGTTAATTCTCTAAAAATTGTTCTTCCAATCTGTCGAACCATGGTATTTTTACTGAGCTCCTCAAGCAGGGATTCATCTTCTACGGTTCTGGTTCTAGTACGTGGCTTTGGACCTGGAAGAACACTTTTTTCCTGTTCTTTCTCTACTTGCTCCATTTTCTGGTTGAGAATTTCGAAAGCAGATTCCCTATCCAAATTGACATTGTATTTGGCAATCAAATTTGATTTTGAAATCACATCCTCTATTTCCGATGGACTTAGAATGTCCATTCGGGTGATGGGAGCTCTTACCAAGGTATGAGCAAGTGGAGTAGGAATTCCCTTTTCATTTAAAGCTGTAATCAAAGCCTCTCCAATGCCCATTGAAGTTAGGACTTCAGCGGTATCATAAAAAGGGGAAATTGGATAGTTTTCAGCTGTTTTCGTAATGGCTTTACGATCCTTTGCCGTAAATGCACGAAGAGCATGTTGGACCTTCAGTCCCAATTGCCCTAAGACAGAATCCGGAACATCCGTAGGGGTCTGTGTACAAAAATAAACTCCGACACCTTTGGATCGAATCAACTTGATAATCGCCTCTATTTTTTCCAACAGGTCTTTGGATGCATTTGAAAAGACTAAATGGGCTTCATCAATGAAAAGGCATAATTTGGGTTTGTCTGCATCACCAAGCTCGGGAAAGGTCTCATAAATTTCCGAAAGAAGGCTCAGCATAAAAGTCGAAAATAGCTTTGGCTTACTTTGAATATCAGTCAATCGTATAATGGAAATCACCCCTTTTCCGTCTTCTATCCTTACAAAGTCATCCACCTCAAAAGAACGCTCCCCAAAAAACTTATCACCGCCTTGCTGCTCTAATTCGATTATTTTTCGCATAATCGTATTGACGGAAGCCGCAGAAACTTGCCCAAATTCATTTTTAATTTGGTCCTTTCCTTCATTGTTAATGAATTGCAGAACGCGCTTTAAATCCTTGAGATCTAGCAAAGGAAGATGGTGAGTATCACAATATTGAAAAACCAAGGCGATTACGCCTCGCTGCGTATCATTTAAATCAAGAATCTGAGAAATCAGTACTGGACCAAACTCAGAAACAGTCGCTTTGAGTCGCACTCCTTTCTCATCGGAAATTGACATCAATTCAACAGGTAGTCCCATAGGCTCATATTCAACACCTATTTTTTCGGAACGGCTAAGAATAAAATCCTTCACCTCACCAGGTTGTGCCAAGCCTGATAAATCACCTTTTAAGTCCATTAAAACAGATGGCACC
>JABXHZ010000222.1 GCA_013373335.1 Cyclobacteriaceae bacterium
AGTCCATTGGCATCAAACTCAATAGAACCTCCCGAGTGACAGCAACCCCGAAACACCGGGATTTCGAGCATTATTTTTTCTGAACTTAAGTCCAGACGATTTTCGACAAAGTTGAATCGAGAAAGACGGTTGACATCTGGGCTATAATTATTGGGAGCATAATAAAGATAAATCCAATGATTTTGATTGAAATTCGGGTCCTTGGCAAGCCCCAAAAGTCCATCTTCTCCTTCGATATACACGTCCAGCTCACCCACTACAGTAGTCTCCCCCGTGGCAGCTTCGTATAATTTCAGCAAACCAGCCCGCTCGATGAAAAGCACATCTCCGTTGTCCAGAACTTCAAGCTCCATCGGTTCGTTGAGCTTTTCGACCAAAGTCACTTTAGTAAAGCGAGTCTCGTCAGGTTTGACGGTAGCAAAAGGGTCCACATCTTTTGGGGAGCAGTTCCAAAGCAATCCAAGCAGGATGAAAAATCCTGAAAAACGACTAAAATTCATGAAAGCAGGTTTTTAGGTCTATTGTGCCTTTAAGATATACATGTCAAAGCAAAAGCCATAAACCAATGGTGGAAATGAATAGATTCCTCTTTAAAAATTCACTCACTCATCACCAAGCGATATCGCCACACCTCCCGAACTTGCTCTATCTCTACATCAAAAGGCGGATAAATCGGATTGGAGGAACAGAGTAGGAGTTTTTGATCAGATTGAATACGATTGTAAGCGATTTTAAAGGTCACACCATCCTGCTCTGTGACAATCACATAGCGATCACCATTTTTTATAGACATCCAGTCATCTACATATTCACAGACGATCCAAGCTCCATCAGGAATTGGTAACATGGAATCCCCATCCACTTGAAATACCCGGTGCTTTTTGTCCATGGGTAGAAAAGGCAAGGAAAATCGCGGTAATTCTGAGATATACTCCGGATCAGCAAAACCAGCCAAATAACTGGCTTTAGCCTTTTGCGAAACGACTTCGATCAGCTCTCTACCATCCGCATCCACTGTTGTCGACAGGATTCGAAGTTTTCGCCCACGAAGAAATTTATCTGTTTCCAGTAATTCCCGGAGTTTGTATTCGGAATAGGAGCTTAAATCTTCCCGCAATAAAATGTCGATCGAGACTCCGAGTTGGTCAGAAATTCTAGCAAGTGTTTCAAGAGGTGGATTAATATTCAGTTCGTATCCCGCCAATTTTGAGCGAGAAATCAACAACCTTTCCGCCAACTCCAGCTGCGTTAAACCTTTCTTTTTTCGGAGAAATTTAATGTTTGAATGGAGATACATAGTTCAATTAAATTAAGACAACTTCCGACACTTCCCTATCCCAAATGTAAGAATATTGATTAAGTTATAAACATTATAATGACAATATTATTAACAAAAAAAGCCATGGAGGGGAAACGAAGTATCGCACATATGGATTTGGATACGTTTTTTGTATCGGTGGAGCGGCTTTTTGACAGCAGGCTCAATGGAAAACCCATACTGATCGGAGGCTCGAGTGACCGAGGAGTGGTAGCCTCTTGTAGCTATGAGGCTCGGAAATTTGGCGTGCACTCCGCTATGCCTATGCGGACGGCGAGGCAACTCTGTCCCGAGGCAATCATCGTCAAGGGGGATTTTGAAAAATACAGCCAAAAGTCTCATGAAGTCACCGAGATCATCCAAGAGTCTGTCCCGCTTTTTGAAAAATCCTCCATCGATGAGTTTTACATCGACCTGACGGGGATGGATCGGTTTTTCGGTTGCTTCAAACTCGCCCACGAGCTACGGCAGCGTATTATCAAAGAGAGCGGACTGAACATTTCCATGGGACTGTCGGAGAACAAAACTGTCTCTAAAGTGGCCACCGGCGAGGCCAAACCCAATAATGAAAAGCAGGTACCCAACGGGCAGGAAAAGCCATTTCTCGCCCCACTCTCCGTGCGTAAAATTCCGATGATCGGCGAAAAAACCTCCCAAACGCTCTATAACATGGGCGTCAAAAAGGTCCATACCCTGCAGCAGATGCCTTCCCAACTTCTGGAAGCAACTTTTGGGAAAAATGGCAAGATGATCTGGGAAAAAGCGAATGGCATCGATCGAAACCCCGTTATCCCCTACTCCGAAGCTAAGTCGGTTTCCTCCGAAAACACCTTCGAAGAAGATACCATCGATGTTCAACTACTGGAAGCGACCCTGGTGGCGATGACAGAGCAACTCGCCTCTAAACTTCGTCAGAAGGGACAACTGACCGCCTGTGTGAGTGTGAAGATCCGCTATTCGGACTTTGAGACGCATACCATGCAGCAGCGGATTCCCTACACTTCGGCAGACCATAGCATCCTGCCGATTGTGAAGGAGCTTTTCCGCAAGCTCTACAGCCGCCGTCTCCTCATCCGACTGATCGGGGTACGCTTCAGTAGCCTGGTCTATGGCAATTATCAAATCAAACTCTTCGAAGATACCCAAGAGCAGATCAACCTCTACCAGGCCCTCGACAAGCTAAATGTGAAGTACGGCGACAAAACCGTCTGTCGGGCCGTAGCCATGGGTGTAGGAAGGAGAAGGTTTAATCCCTTTAATGGGATGGAGGTGTGAGGATTTGTTGAACGAGCAGTCAAAAGCTTGAAAGCAAAAATGGATAAGCTTTGAAAACTGATTCTTTGTTATCGCTTATTTTTTTGATTTTTTGAAAACTTCAAACCTAGTCCATATATCCATTGAAAGCCAAAAAGTTAAGATGCCAAAAAGTCCCCATTCTTTTACTCCATAAAATTGAGAATTGGAAGTAAATAATATCTCATATAGATAAGTCCCCCATAACAACAACACTAAAATCCAAGTACCCTTTTGAATCGTCCGTTTGAGTTTGTTTTTCATGAAGTATCACTTTTTTATAGAGCCATAAAAGGGAATAATAACAACGTTAAAAATAGTTACCATATTACGGCAATGCAATAGAAAACAAATTAAAAATGTAGGGAATCCAAACCCAGATTAACCTACATCCTCTTCTTTACCCAGTCCAAAATATCCTGAAGCACCTCATCCCGATCGGAGTCATTGAGTAATTCGTGGTAAGCACCTTCAAAGGATTTAAACGTCTTATCCGATGAAGGGGAAGCATCAAAAAACAGTTGCGAACCTGCTGGATTCGTAAGGCGATCAGCCGTTCCGTGCATAATTAAAAAAGGAAAATCGAATTCATCTGCCTGAGATTGAATATAACGCATCATCTGAAGGAGTTCATATCCGGTTCGAACAGGAATTTTACCTTGATAAACCAAGGAATCATTTTTATACTTCTCAACTTCTTCAGGAATTCGAGAGATGCCTTCAATATCCAAAGCCAAGGCTTTCAGTTTTGGGGCGATTTTATTCAGAATTCCAGAAACAGTTACCAAAATTGGAGAAGTGCCTTCCGCTTCTTTAATAGCCGGGGCAGATAGTATCACTCCGCTTGTTTCAGGTTTAAACCTTAGCGCATAAGCCGCTGCCAATCCCCCACCCATGCTGTGACCGAAAATAAAAGCTGGTACCCCTGGTACATAAGCTTTCACTTTTCCATATAGGGCATGAATATCATCCAAATACTCAAGATAAGAATTGAAGTATGCACTAGGCCTATTTAAATCAGACTTACCGTGCCCCCTTCCGTCAAAAGTAAATACAGCCATTCCCATTTCAACTAAACCTTCCACTAACTTGTAATAGCGACTGCTATGCTCTCCCAACCCATGAATCAATAATAGAGACGCTTTGGGTTGATCGGGCATCCATGCCTGGAGATAAAGCTTGACTCCATCGGGAGCTTGATAGCTGGTTTCGAGATGCTTCATATAAGGATTATTATTAAAAAATTGAAAATACAAAAGAAAAAGCAATGCAATCAGAATTTATCCAAAGTTGATCTTTTAGCAAGCCATTTCTTCAAAATATTAGTAAAAAACAACAGTGTCCGATTCTATTTCAAAACCATAAATGCCCATTTTGAGTAAAAAAATTTAATCCTGAAAATTAACCATTAGTAGGGTTTAATACCCTAAAATCATAAAAAGTCCTAAAGCCAGAACCTAAGCATTACCCTACTAGTATTTGTATATACCATAGTCACAGATTGTTTTACTACTCACACGGAGAGTAAAGCTTTTCTTATAGTTTAGTTGATAAAGACTTGGTAAAAGCTCCTTCGGGAGCTTTTTTTGTTATTATTCAAAAAATCCTAACAAACTAGCTGGTTTCAAACCATCCATCTCTTACAAAAATTTATGCTTATTTGATCTTCGAAATGCAGGATAGTTTGCTAACTTATTTGCTGACTCTAAATGAAGAATAAGTGATTTCTAAATACTCTCTTCAAGGCCTGAAGACTAGCTTACTAAGTTTTCTCTTTGTAATCCTTTTTCATGTTTCCTATTCCCAAAATAACCAGGAATATCGCCCCAATCGAATCAACAACTTTAAATTGGTTCCTTTGCCGGCAGTAGCTTCCAATCCAGCTAATGGATGGATGTTTGGCTTGGCACCCTCAGCCACTTGGTATATGGGTAATCCGGAAAACACCAAGCTTTCAAACCTGGTTGGCAACTTGCTTTACACTACTAAGAAACAATGGATTTTTAGTGTTAGAAGTAATATTTTCCTTAGTGAAAACAGCTTGATCTTAATTGGTGACTGGCGCTATTTTCTCACCTCACAACCTACCTTTGGATTAGGTAGTAGTAGCCCGAATGAGGTTCAGCTGGATCCGTATTTCCCGTCAAATAATGGGGTTTTGTGGGGAGAGCAACAAATGGACTTTACTCTAATTCGATTTTATGAAGCTGTACTTAAGCGTATTTCCGATACTAATTTTTACTTGGGCTTGGGATACCACTTGGATATCCATTCAAAAATCGAAAATTTCTTATCAGAAGAACAAACCCCTGTAAATGGTCAATTTTCCCATGATGCCTACAATATCTCTCATGGTTTTGATATAGATTCTTACACCCTTTCCGGTATTACACTGAATGCTGTATTTGAAAACCGTGACGTGGCGGTTTCTCCTTATGAAAAGAATTTTGCCTGGATTTCCTACAAAGTCAATCCTTCATTCTTAGGTTCAGATCAGTCTTCCTCCACCCTATTATTAGATTATCGACATTATTTCAATCTAAATCCTCAGCGAAAACGACATTTAATTGGAATCTGGGCTTACGGGAATTTTCTAGTTTCAGGAAATCTACCTTATATGAATCTTCCCTCATTGGGATGGGACATGTTTGGTAGAACAGGAAGAGGCTATGCCCAAGGAAGATTCCGCGGAGAATCGATGCTATATTCAGAAGTCGAATACCGCTTTCCCCTTCAACAAAATAAAGAGACTTTTGGAGGAACGCTGTTTTTTAATGCCAATTCATTTGGCAATAAATTCAATGGGGAGAAACTGCTGGCAAATATTAATCCAGGGTATGGCGTGGGCCTACGCGTCATGATCAATAAAGTTAACCGAACGACCATTTCGGCCGATTATGCTTTTGGCAGAAAAGGGAATTCTGGATTTTATTTAAACATAAACGAATCATTTTAAAGAAATAACTATACCTAATTCCATTAATAATTCCTTTAACCTCAACCCCAATTGTTATGAAAAAAATTAGCCTTTTGATTTTCGCTTTCCTTCTATTTGGAGGAATCACCTATGGCCAAGATGTAAATGATGAAATCACTTTGATCCAAGCCGAATTTGGCATGGAAAAAAGACAAATTGTTGAAGCTGTTATGGACCTTCCCGAATCCATCAAGCCGGGTTTTTGGACTGTTTACCAGCAATATGAAGCCGAGCGACAGTTATTAGCCAGGGAAAGACTGCTTGTCATAGATGATTATTTGAATAATTATGACGCACTTGACAATGAAATTGCCAACTCCCTAGCTACTCGAATTTTAAAGAATGATTCTGCTCTTGCAAAACTTCATCAGAAATATTACAAGAAGTTTAAGAAGGCTACTTCTGCCAGAGATGCGGCTAAGTTTCTTCAATTAGACGATTACATTCATAACACTATTAAAAATGAACTTCAGCAGGAGCTTCCTTTTATCGATGAGTTTTAATTAAAATAGATAATAGAGAAGCCTAAATTCCTGCAAAGAAGATATTCGAGGGATAAAAGAGAAAGTTGCAATTATGACCAGTTGCGCACTTTTTGCAATTATTTTCTAAACCTTAGGAATGGATTGTCATTATTTAATTACTTGTCTGAGCAAAAAATCAAGCAAATTCATTAAACGACTAATGAAATTGTAAATTCACTTCTGTAAAAACTGTACACAACCAATAATTAACATATGAAAAAACTATTTAGTCTCTTAAGTCTGTTTATCATTTTGATAACTGCTTGTAGCCCTTCGGTGAAAATTCTTGGCTCTTGGACTAGCCCCAATAAACCAGCGACTGGGTATAATAGTGTTTTTGTAACTGCCTTAACTGAAAATTTATTGGCTAGACAGGCAGTAGAAAAAGACCTCGTCAATTTAATTCAATCTAAAGGTATCACTGCATCAAGTAGTTTTGAAGTCATCCCTCCAGGATTTAAAGCCAAGGAATCGGATCGTGAAGCTATCCTTCAGAAAATCAAAGAGATGGGAAATGAGTCTATTTTAACAATAGCGCTTTTGGATCAAACCAACGAGACCAGATATGTACCGGGAACGACAATGTACACTCCAATGCGGTATGGATATTATGGTAGATTTTGGCCGTATTATAATTACTACAATCCAGTGATGTACGATCCAGGGTATTATACAACTGATAAAAACTACTATCTGGAAGCAAACCTTTATGATGTAGCTACTGAGGAACTCGTTTGGTCTTCACAATCAGAAACAACCAACCCTTCCTCCTTGGAAACCTTCTCAAGAACCTTCGCCGAGTCCATTGTAAAGCAGTTGGTAAAAGATGGATTTATTTCTGAGGACTAATAGCATACTTCAACCATAAAAAATGCCTCAGCAGAAAATCTGCTGAGGCATTTTTTCTAGTCGATAAAATTTAAGCTGCATTCCTAGCCGCGTTAATAATTCCAAACATGCTCCTTAAAATTAGTTTTTGAAGGACGGCTTTATCCTTTCCATCCTCAAGCATGGTTTGAATTGCATATTGCTGAATAGTGATCAAAGGAAGTACGATCTTTTCACGAATAGAAATTGATGTTTTAATTACCAGGTTATCTTTCATGAGTTCGTCCATCTCGGAAACTTTTTTGATCGCTTCAATAGAACGCTGATATTCCTCAAACATCAATTCCCAAAATTCACGGTATTCGGAATTATTTTTCAAATACGCTGTAGCAGGATAGAAGCATTTGTTCAATGACTGCATGGAATTACCCAAAAGCGTTCTGAAAAATAGGCTCGTTCTATATAAATTCTGAAGATCCTTAAGTTTCCCCTTTTCTTCCATCTCGGAAATAGCTGATCCCACTCCATAATATCCTGGAATGTTTTGCTTCATTTGAGCCCAAGAACCCACAAAAGGGATGGCTCTCAAATCTTCAAATTTCAGCGCTTCGGATTTTCCACGTTTCAGTGGGCGGGAACCAATATTGGTCATTCCAAAATATTTGAGTGGAGTAACATGCTCCAGATATGGAACAAACCTTGGGTGATTTTTGAATTCCTTGTACGCTTCATAACCACTATCGGCAAGCTCTGCAAGCAAAACTCGTTGGGATTCAGAGAGGTTTCGCTCTTCATCAGAGTATAGATGATTTTCCATTCCGGCACTGAGCAATTGCTCGAAATTATACGTGCAGGAAGCCTGTTTTCCATAGTTTGCGGAAATGGTTTGGCCTTGTATAGTTACTTGAATTTCAGCGTTCTCGACCTGTTCGCCCAAAGAAGCATAGAAATTATGCATATTTCCTCCGCCTCTAGCAGGTGGTCCTCCCCTTCCATCGAAAAACACAACGGTGATCCCATTTTCTCTCGAAACACGGGTAAGCTCCTCTTTAGCCCTTAAAATGGACCAGTTAGCTTTCAAATAACCTCCATCCTTTGTCCCATCCGAAAATCCCAGCATGATGGTTTGCTTATTTCCTCGCTGCTCCAAATGCTTTTGATAAACTGGGAGCTGATAAAGGAAAGTCATAATATCCGGTGCGGCAGCCAAATCATCTACCGTCTCGAACAGCGGCACAATATCCAGAGGAAGGCCATTTCTATCTGGATCCAAAGTCAATTTTGCTAATTGATAAACCTCCAAAAGGTGTTTCGCTGATTGACAGTTTGAAATGATATATCGATGGAGAGCATCCTCCCCATTTTCGCGTTGTACATGTCCGATAGCTTCAAAAGACAAAAGCATCTCACGGTGAAACTCATCCTTAAAAGCTTCTACTTTGGGCAGTTTTTTTAGCCCCAGAATCTGCTCAATCTGAGAATTTTCATCAGGTCCCCATTCTATTTTTTCAATCCCCATTAACTCATCCCAAAGTCCATCATGCTTTCGGCTATCCTGCCGCATATCCATATAAGCAAAGTGAAACCCGAAAATTCTAACCTTCAAAATGAACTGATCAAGTAGCTCCAAAAACAATCCATCATGGAATTTTATTAAAGCCTCTCTAGCCAAAAGGAGTTCTTCTAAGAGCTGGTCAGCGCTATGATAAACAGGCTTTTCTTCGAATAAAGTATCATAAATTCCCCGCTCTACTCGGAGCATTACTTCTTCCACATGTTTGAAAGTCAACCTTCGCCGGAGTTTTCGAAGATCCCGATAATAACATCTCAAAATCCATTTTTTCAATCGCTCGGCAACTTGCATGGTGATTTGATGGGTAACGAAGGGATTCCCATCCCGATCACCACCTGGCCAAAAACCAATTTTCAATAGACCTGGATTCTCCCAACTATGAAGCGGCTGATCTAACATTTTCAGCAATCGGATCATAATATCTGAAACACTCTGATAAAAAATATTTTCCAAATACCAGATCAAACTAACTGCTTCTTCATAAGGACTTGGCTTTTCCCGCTTGATAAATCCCGTTTTACCTAATTGCTGCAAAAGCAAATTAATTCTACCGATATCATCGTGACGAATCGCATCTTCCATATCGGTAATGATTCCAAGAACATTACCGGGATAAAATTGAGTAGGGTGAGCAGTCAAGGTCAATCGAACTGAAAAGGTCTTCAGTTTTTCGATCAACTCTTCTTTCTTTCGATCATCTCCTGCTCGGGTAATTAAGGCCTTGATGGACCCTTTCCCTCCCAAATCATTTATTTTCTCATAAGCAGCATCTTCTATCGAATCAAAAAGAACCACCTGCCGCTCCACGTATTGAATCATTTGGAACAATAAGTCAGTTTGTTCCTTTTCAGTATTTTGAGGCATCATTTCCTCAAAAAAACCTTCGATGATTTCCCGAGGTGACTTTCCTTCCTCGAAACCCTTTTGGCATGAGGTAGCCAAGAGAGGCAACATAGTTCCTGTGCGAAAAATATTATCGAAGGGTAAATCCAGAAAAAGTGAATTGTAGATGGTGAATCGTTTAGCTACTTCGATATCGTAAGTGGTATACATTTCAATAGGTTTAAGTAAGTAGGCTTAAATTAAAAATATTTCCCCTCTTAAGCGAAAAATTTACCAATTCTTCAAAAAGAAAGCGCATTCATTTTCTTTCTTTCAGATACTTAAAACAGGGTAATGGCTTTTGATTTTTTTGTACTTTTCTGAATGAAAACAATCTTCCCACTTCTTTTATGCTTGGTGATATTCGCCTGCCAGCAAAAAACAAATGAATCGCCTCAATCTATGAATTACCAGTTTTTAGTGGGCTCCTACACCGATAGCCCCGAAGAAGGAATCGGTATTTTGACATTTAATCCCACTGAAAAATCTCTATCCATTGAGACTATTGCAAAGGGAATTCAAAATCCCTCCTTTGTTCTTGCAGATGGAAATCGAGTTTTTTCGCTTGAAGAAATCGAAAGTCCAAGAGGTGGGAATGTCCTAAGTTTTGCATGGGAAAATGACCGACAATCCTTGGTACAACTGGATAAGATCGCTTCTGAAGGTAACCATCCCTGTCATTTGGCATATAACAATGGATATCTTGTCGTAAGCAATTATTCAGGGGGAAATTTCGCAATCCTGGAGGTTCAGGAAGACGGAAAACTG
>JABXHZ010000190.1 GCA_013373335.1 Cyclobacteriaceae bacterium
GGTTTTGAAGGAGTTTGGAGAGTTCCTGGCTTGAAAAATTTCCCGATATAAAGATTTCCAAATTTTGCCACAACTGGGTTTGGCTGTGCTGTTGTAGCCGTTCGGGAAAAATCTCCTCCAGCATGGATTCTTCAATTTCCACGCCATAGGGATGTGCAGAACCAAACAAGGCTTTTCTAAATAGTTGTGATGCTCGGGAGGAGGTTTTTTCTCGCTCTAGCTGAATGGAAAGCTTTCGTTGGGACTTTCTTTTTTGGAGAATTTCTTCTGGGAAAAGGGCATCCTGGACTAGCTCCTGAGCTACGGGTAGAATTTCAAAAATATGTTTCTTCGTGCTAATCAGGCTGAATCCTTCATTGCTAAAAGTTATGATGGGATGCATTTCACTTGCATGAAAATCAAAAAAATGAGCAATTTCGGTCCCGCTTCTTTTTTTAGTTCCTTCTGGTAAAAGCTGAAGAGTAAAAGAGGGAACCATGGATTGGCTCAAAGGGAGATTGGCCCGAGTGCCTTTTCCTAGGAATTCAATTTTTACTGCTTCGACGGCTGGGGTAGGAATGAAATATACGATTGCCCCATTGGATAACTCGAACTGCTCAGGTTGAGTTAAGGAGAAATCTTCCGGAATGAGGTATTTCGGCGGCTGACTTCGGTCAAGCATCAATTAATTATTCGGAATAGTGTAGAGTAAGCTGAATCGTAAAGTTTCAGCTAAAGGATGATTTTGTGTTTGTGGCACTAGATAGGAGAAATTGAAGCCAAGTCGGTTGAGATTAAACCCAACCCCCATTGTAAAATATCTTCTTCCTCCTTTTGTCGGGTTTTCGAAAAAATAACCTGTCCGCAAGGCGAATTTTTCATTATAGAGATATTCTGCTCCAAATGACAAGGTCACTTCTTGAATTTCTTCTTTAAATCCATCAGGAGCATCTGCTAGGGATCCAAACATTCCTGAAATCAAAGGTCTATTGGGATCTTTTCCCCGTTCGATAATCAGGTTTCCGTCCTCATCAGTGGCAAGCGTACCATCAGGGTTGGTTGCGTAAACTGGAGGACTAGGAACTAATAGTTTGTTGAAATCTAGCGAAAAGGTTAGAGTATTCAACTCATTCAAATCAATGGAATAAGCGGTTCCAATCCGAAGGTTTGTAGGAATGTAATCCAAGTCATCAGCACTGTTATAGGTGATTTTTGGACCAATGTTGGAGATGTTTATTCCCCAGGACCAGGTTCCTTCTTTGGACCCGGATAAAATAGGTTTGCTGTAATATAACCCTACATCCGTTCCTACACTGACTCCCGGTCTACCTTCACTTCCGCCTACAGCGGAAATGTTTCCCGAAAGATTCGAATGGATAAATCGTGCTGAAATCCCTAACCCGAGATTTGCAGAGAGCTTTCTGGAGTAGGTTCCACCAATTGCAATATCCCTTGGATTAAATTCACCCAATTCATTTCCCAAACCATCTGTAAGTTGGATGTCTCCCATATTGAAATATCGGAGGTCAAAACCAAATGCAGAGTTTTCATCAATCTTAAAGAACCCAGTCAAATAACTTAAAGACATGTCATTGACCAATTTCCCAAGCCAAGGAGAGTAGGATAAAGAGAACCCCATTTGATCTTCAATAAAGGCAAGTTTTCCACTATTCCAATGGGCGGAATTTGCATCTGGAGTAGTAGCTACGCCCACATCACCCATGGCAGAATGGCGGGAATCAGGAGCAAAATTCAAAAATGGAACGGCAGTGGTAATTACCCTTCTTTCAGGATCTTGCCCGGAAATCACAACAGAATTTTGGGCAAGCAGGCAGGCAGAGTTGATCATTATCAACCCAAAAAGCAACACACCATGTCTCCAAATGCCTTTTATCTTCATTCAATTATAAGTTTTCCGCTGATTGAATCGAAGGAATTATCAACCTCCGATTGAAGCGTCAATTTGTAAATATAAGTTCCTTTTGCTGGAATTTTAGACTGACTTTGTAAAAAAATCCATGAAAAGGCCTCTATTTCAGTGTCAACTTTTACCCAACGTTCAGACTCTGAAAATAGTATATTTCCTGCCATATCATATACTTCTAATCCGATAACTAGATTTTCACCCGGTCGGTTATGGGATATTTTAAAGGTCGCTTTTTGATTGGCTGGATTGGGGAAAACCACATGGTCTAGAATTTGAATTAGATTACTTCCCCTTACCTCTATTTGAATTGTTTGCGTGGAAATGTTTCCTAATAAATCAGCCGCTTTCACTTCTAGGAGGTTTACCCCCTCCTTTAATCCAGTCAATGTATAATTTACCAGCCCTTTTTGATAGGAGCCGTCTAAGCTGGAATATTTTTGATTTAGAATTTGCTCATCACCGTCGTTTATTCGAATGGTTAGGTTGTTTTGGGGAATTAGGCCGCTTACATCAATCCCTGTCAGGTCAAAAAACGATAAGGTTGCTTCCAGTTGGGTTTTTGGGAAAATAAATGGACCATTGGGTTGGTTTTCGATTGTTACTTGAATATCAGGACCTTCATTATCTTCCGGGTTTTGCGGGTTTTCACCACCAAGGAATACTTTCTGCCCTCCCGAGGCATCTTGTTGACGAGATGAATCGACTGCATATATGCGAAATCTTCCTTCTTCCAATTCAGGAGAAATACCTGATGGGATTCTTAATTTCCCTTCAAATATTCCATTTACCACCTTTCCGCTTCCTCGGAACAGCATAGTGATTTCATCTGGGAATTCCACGGGACTGCTTTCATCCCCCAAGGTTTTTATGAGTGCTTCTTTATCTCGAAGTTCGATTTCAAAATTTCCATTAAAATCCGATACTATTTTTCCATTCTCCTGATTTACGATTTTTCCGGAGTAGGTGATTTCCGATAAAGGTGCTAGGGAAGCTGGATTTTCACCTGATTCATCCTTTAATTCCGTGATTTCGATTTCAAAATCCGGATAATCTAGTTTCATGCTCGGATCCCCAAGTAGGCTGAAATTTCGATTCAGTGGTCCATTTAGGCTGGCATTTTTGGTGTTTTTGTAGATGCTTCCCAAGTCTTGGGTTTTCCCATCCACTTTTTTAAAAACCTCCTGAATAAAAGCCTGATTTAATCTGAAATTAACACTGCTGAAAACAGGTCTTCCAGTTGTCAGTAGACCAATTGCTCCTTTTCCTTCGGCAATTAATAATTCCTCTGCTGCGGAACGGATAAAAGGACTGTCATGTCGTCCAAATTCGCAGGTAGCAGTGACCCATAAAGGGAGATTTTGAAAATTAGGCCAGTTTGCAATATCCTCAACCCGAAAAACTTCCTCGGCCGTTAAAGTAGTCTCATTTCCATGGCCAATAAAATTTAAGAAGAGCGTGCCTTCCTCCAATTTTTGGAGAAGTTGTTCTTTCGCTTCTGGAGATCGTTGTGACTGGTTTTGTGAGATTTGCTCAAATCGGTCCAGATAGAGTTTTTCCTGAAAATAGGATGGTGCATTTTCTTTTAGAAAAGTACTATGCGATTCAGCATCCCGAAGATGAATGTTATTGTCTCCATCATCTGCAAAGAGTGAAAAATTACGTTTCCACCTTCCAAATGAAGGATTGGATTCATAATTAATGATTTTGTTTACAATCAGTTCAGCCTCAAAGCGATTGATTACTGGCAGCCTTCCGATCCCAATAGAAAGAGGTTCATCTCCATTTTGGCTTTCTTCCCATTCACCCTGCCCGAATTCCAATAATCCGAAAAAATCATCGGAACTAAAGGTAGTTAAGGGGTTTAGACTATTTCGACTTGAATAAGTTGGCACGATTGAGGGCCTACCTCCCAGTTTGCTTTTGTAGTCGAATGTTCCTTTTCCGAGGAACAAGACATTTTTCAATCTTTTTCCCTCGTGAAAGTGCCAAGCGATAAAATTTCGGATCGCGACTACATCAGGGTTTCCATAGCCAAAATGGTTGTAGATATCTTGAATGGAAATTGCTTCGGCAAGAATCCCCTGACTCATTTTATGAATACTTAGTTTTTTGGCCTCTGGCAAAAAAATATCATCCGTAATGATTAAGAGTTCTGGCCAATTCCCATTTGATAGAAGAGAGTTGTCAATTGACTGGATTTGCTCAATAGGTTGAATCGAGCTTTGTTCAAAGAGGAATATCTTTTTTCCGGAAACCGGACTTTGTAGCTGAAAAGCTTTTGGGTTGTAAAAATCACTCACCTCCCATACTTGACAAGTTGTACAATTTGGGATAAATAAACTTTCGTCTTCAGGGAAATATAGGCCGGTTTCCAAATTGTTTGGTGAAAAAGGAACCCCGACCAGTAAGTTTTCGAAATATCCATTTCCATTTGGATCGCTAGTTTCAAGCCCGATTTCTATTGTATTTAGAGTATTGTTAGAAGGCTCAAA
>JABXHZ010000075.1 GCA_013373335.1 Cyclobacteriaceae bacterium
GGAACTGATCGAGGAGGCATTTGAAGAGCTCGAGAAACTCGAGGATTCTGCCGAAAAAGAAGAAATCATCACCATACTCGAAGACGTCAAAACGAACTTATCCAAAGTAAATGAACATGGTACCCGTGCCAATGGGATCGTGACCTCCATGTTGCAGCATTCCCGCGGAGGAGATGGGAAAATGGAACCCACCGATCTCAATGCCTTGCTGAAGGAATATGTGAATTTGAGTTTTCACGGCATGAGGGCCGGTAAAAACCCTATCAATGTAGATATAGATTTACAGCTTGAGGAAGGAGTAGGTAAAGTCAACCTGATTACGGAGGACTTTTCTCGAGTGATTGTGAATCTATGCAACAATGCCTTTGATGCCATGCGCGAAAAGACCCTCCAAGGGTCTGACTCCTACCAACCCAAACTCACCGTCAGAACAAAATCCGAAGGAAATCAGGTCAGGATTGAAGTTGAAGACAATGGCCCTGGCATCCCAGATGAAATTAAAGATAAGATCCTACAGCCATTCTTTACTACCAAAAAAGGGACAGAAGGTACAGGCCTAGGACTAAGCATTACCAATGACATTATCAAAGCGCATGGGGGAACCATTGAAATTCAAACCAATAGAAACCAGGGTTCGCCCTCAGAAAAGACAGGTACAGTATTTTTTATTTCAATTCCTGTAAATTAAATCACATGAAAATCAATAAGATACAGGAAACTGAAATTTGGGAAGTATATGATGCTTGGCTAAAGGCTTACCTCAATGCTGATATAAAAACTTACAGTACTTATCTGGATGAGGCTTACCACTTTATCGGCTCCACTAGCAATGAAGAATTTTTAAACCGAAAGGATAGTATCACATTTTTTGAAGGCACGGGTGAGCAGTTTGCCGGAATTACCGACCTGCGAAATGAAACCAAAATTCTGGAAGTTTTCGATGATTCTATCTTCATTACCCATTTTTGCGATTTCTGGTTTCTCAATGATGCGGAATGGACCTACTACGGCAGATTTCGGTTGACTTCCGTCATGCAGCAAAAAAATGAAGGTTGGCGCTTTATTTACCAGCACTTCTCCATGCCCGACTCAAAATCTGATGAAGGAGAAAGCATCGGGCTTGACAAAGTAAGTGCGGAAAATATGGAACTCAAGGAAGCTATAAAACGCAGGACCATTGAGTTGGAAAGTAAAAACCGGGAGTTGGAAATTGAAGCGGCATTGGAAAGGGTTCGTTCCTGTACAATGGCTATGCAAAAAAGTAAAGACCTCCAAGAGGTAGTAAAAGTAATCTTTGACCAGCTGGCCCTTTTGAAAATTAATGCCGAACATGCGGGAATTGTCGTTGAATATGAACCCAAAAAAGACTGGCATTTTTGGGTGGCAGAAACTCAGGATATTCCTGCTAAAATCACCGTCCCCTATCTTGATCTGGTCTGGGATCAGCAATTCACCGAAGCAAAAAAGTATGGTAAGCAATTCTTTACCACCCTTCTCAATTTTGAGGAAAAAAACAGCTTTTATGAAATATTGCTTCCCCATATCGAGGGCTTGACTGAAAAAGCAAGACGTTTTTATCTCACCTGTCCCGGACTAGCCATATCGACAGTCATCGAAAAGGATATCGGTCTTTACATTGAAAATTTTTCTGGAATACCTTATTCCCAAGAAGAAAATGAAATCCTCAAGCGTTTTGGTAAGGTATTTCAACAGACTTATACCCGTTATCTCGACATTCAAAAAGCAGAGGCACAAGCACGTGAATCACAGATTGAAGCAGCATTGGAGCGAGTACGTAGTCGTTCGTTAGCCATGCACAAAAGTGAAGAGCTGGCAGATGCTATTGGTTTGCTGCAACGGGAATTAGCGAAACTTGAATTTGCACTTGATAATTGCATTTTCTGGATCATTGACAAAGAATCACTTGAAGCAAGCTTGTGGGTTGCGCCAGTAAACGACACCTATTTGCCAGAATCTTACCATGTGCCATTCACCAACCTTCCCTATTTCAAGGAAGTATTTGAAGGATGGGAGCAGCGGAATCCGAAATGGACTTATGTATTAGAGTCGGAAAACAAAAAAAGGACGGATGATTATCTTTTTAATCATACCGGCTTCAAAAATTTTCCTGATGAGATAAAGGAAATATTTCGTCAAGTTGAAAAAACATACATCACCATTTCATTTTATAATTATGGGGGTTTACACGTTTCATCCATAGAACCGCTTAGCGAAGTTCAGGCTGAAATTTTGAGCCGTTTTTCAAAAGTATTTGACCAAACCTACACCCGCTTTCTCGATCTTCAAAAAGCAGAGGAACAGGCAAGAGAAGCACAGATAGAATCAGCTCTAGAAAAGGTGCGGTCTGCTTCCATGGCCATGCAAAAACAGGAGGACTTGTTAGAGGTCATCAATTTGTTGAGCGAACAACTCGTTAAGCTTGGTGTCCAAATGGAAACAGCATTTTTCAGCAATGGATTACAGTTGGGCGAGTGGAATTTGTGGATATACACGGTCACCGGAGATGAAAGTGCCGTTACAGATTACATTCATTTTCCGGAGGTTAACCATCCTATTTTCATCCGATCTAAAGAATGTATTCAAGACTTTAAAAATGGCAAAGCGGATTTTTTTAAAGATGTCTATGACAAAGAAGAAAAAGATACGTGGTTGGATTATACATTGACCAAAACTGTTTACAAGGATTTACCTTCAGAGGCAAAAGACTATTTGTATAACAAACCTGGTTTTACGCGATCAACTATCTTTTTTAAAGATACGTCGGTGGGTATTGGAAGATACAACACAATTCCCTTTAGTGATGAGGAGGATGAATTGTTAAAAAGATTTGCCAATGCATTCAACCTGACCTATACCCGCTTCCTGGATATCAAAAAAGCAGAGGAACAGGCAAGAGAAGCACAGATTGAGGCGGCATTGGAAAGAGTAAGAAGTCGGACCATGGCCATGCAATCCTCGGAGGAACTTGCCGATGCCGCTTATATTCTTTTTGAACAATTGAATGTCCTAGGTGTCACCCATGAGCGGATTAACATCGGCATTGTCAACGAGGAAAAGCAAACAATAGACTTTTGGATCACCGAACAAGGCGGAAATAAACTGAACAGCAGCTTCTCCGGCCGGATTTCTGAACCCACTACAATTTCCAAAGCTTATTCTGCTTGGAAAAAGGGAGCTAAATCCTTTGTGGTAGACTTGAAAGGAGATGAGCTTAAAAGTTGGCTCAATTATTTGATCAATGAAATCAAAATCCCATTTAAAAAAGCCTTTCTACATAATAGGCGGGTTCAGACATTAGGATTTTTTTCCAAGGGAATGCTCATCATTTCCAGCCCAGAACCTCTGCAGGAAGAGGCATTGTATCTCCTGGAGAAATTTGCAGGAGTTTTTGACCTGACATATACCCGTTTCAGTGACTTAAAAGTGGCAGAAGCGAATGCCTTACAGGCGGAAAGAGATTTGGTCGAAATCAAGCTTGCACGACAAAAGGCCGAAGAAGCTCTGGCCGAACTCAAAGCCACCCAAGACCAACTGGTACAACAAGAAAAACTTGCCTCCCTGGGTCAACTTACCGCAGGTATTGCCCATGAGATTAAAAACCCACTCAATTTTGTCAACAACTTCTCAGAAGTCAGCAATGAACTGATCGATGAGGCATTTGAAGAGTTGGAAAAAATAGAGGGTTCGGACGAAAAGGAAGAAATCATCGCCATTCTGGAGGATGTAAAAGGAAACCTTTCCAAGGTTCTGGAACATGGAAGTCGTGCAAACGGAATCGTAACCTCTATGCTTCAACACTCCCGAGGTGGAGATGGAAAAATGGAACCCACCGACCTCAATGCTTTGCTGAAGGAATATGTCAATTTGAGTTTCCATGGCATGCGTGCAGGTAAAACCCCAATCAATGTAGATATCGCTCTACAGCTTGACGAGAAAATTGGAAAGGTCAATCTGATTTCAGAAGACTTTTCCCGGGTTATTGTCAATCTCTGTAACAATGCTTTTGATGCCATGAGACAGAAGACTGAAGAAGTTCCTGGCTCCTACCAACCCAAACTCACTGTACGGACCAAATCTGAAAAAAATCAAGTCTTTATTGAGGTAGAAGACAATGGACCCGGAATCCCTGATGAGATCAAGGATAAGATTCTCCAGCCCTTCTTTACCACCAAAAAAGGGACAGAAGGTACCGGTTTAGGGCTAAGTATAACCAATGATATTATCAAAGCGCATGGCGGGAAAATCAGTATCCATGACAAAGAGCAAGAGGGAGCAGTATTTGTCATCACTTTACCAATAATTTCCTGATAGCATGAAAAAAATATTAAGTGATAAAATCAAAGCTGCCTTTCTGGTATATCTACTGCTATTTTCTTGTTTCGCCTCAGCTCAGACGAATAAGCCAGACAGTTTACACGCAATTCTTTTAAATGCACCAAACGATACGGTGCTTCTGCAAACTAATTATGAAATAGGACTTTTTTATGCTGAAGTAAATATTGATAGTTCAATCTTGTATTTAAATAAGGCTCTAGCAATTGCAGAGAATTTGGACTTGAAAATGAAAGAAGCAGATATCCTGGATTGGCTTGGATATGCTTATTCAAACAGTAATGACTACCCAAAGTCTCTTGATGCATTTTCAAGAGCAGTAAAAATTGCAGAAGACCCCTTAACAGAAAAATCAATCATTGGGATCAGTGATTCCAATAAATTGAAATCAAAAAGAATTGAAAGGTTAGCTAGTATTTATAATAGTCTTGGGCTCCTTTTTGGCAGAACAGGTAATATTTCGGAACAGGTTAATAGCCATCAAAAAGCAATGGATCTATCTGAATCTGTAGGAGATTCTTTAGCATACATATGGGGCACTATGAATCTTGGAGAAGTTTACCTAAAACTTGGTGAGCTAGACTCCGCAAAGCTTTTTGTACAAAGAGCCTTGGATGCAAATGACTTAATTGATGGACAATACGGGGGTTATATCCTCTGGTTGATGGGGAGGGTTTATGAAGCAAGGGGAGATTTCGACTCCTCCAAGGAATTTTTTGAAAAGGGAATTCTTTTCAGCAATGAGAAAAATACACTTTCTATTTCCGGTGATGTATACCTGTCTTTAGCCCAATTATATTTTGCTTTTTCTAAGTTGGACTCAGCAAGGATGTATGCAATCGACGCAAAAGATATTTTCAGTCAAATGCAGTCGGATGACAAACTCGCTAATACCTACCATATTTTATCAAAGATCTATGAGAAACAAGATCTGCAGGATAGTGCATTTAGGTATTTGAAGGAATATGTAACCTTGAATGACAGCATTCATGTCCTCGAAAAAAAGAACCTTATGGCTTTCCAAAACATGGGGTTCAACGAGAAAATTGCTTTGCAAGAATTGGAAAAAGAGAAAATTTTGATCCAATCTCAAACGCGTACTTATTCCTTCCTGGCCGCTATTGCATTTACAGTGATTGTTATCATTCTCCTCGTCATCAACAATCGCAATCGTCGGAAGGCGAATGAATTACTTGCAGTCCAAAATTCAAAAATCGAAAAACAAAAGGAAAAATTAGAAAAGGCCTTGGTTGAACTTAAATCAACCCAAGCCCAACTGATTCAATCTGAGAAAATGGCATCTCTGGGTGAACTGACTGCTGGTATAGCTCATGAAATTCAAAATCCTCTGAATTTTGTTAACAACTTCTCTGAGATAAACAAAGAATTGATCGCCGACCTGAAAGAGGAAATCGAAAAGGGTGATTTGGA
>JABXHZ010000136.1 GCA_013373335.1 Cyclobacteriaceae bacterium
GCAAATTCTTCAAATTGCTTGAAGTTGTTGATAAAGGATTCAGCTAGGATCCATGCTTGTTTGTCATATTCTTCTGGGTTATTCCAGGTATTTCTAGGGTTTAGTACATCACTTGGTACACCTGGGCAACTTTGAGGAACTTCAAAACCAAAAATTGGATGCTTTTCATAGTTTACATCTTCTAGTTTTCCTTCCAAAGCGGCCGAAATCATACCCCGGGTATTGGATAGCTTCATTCGGGAACCAACCCCATAATGCCCACCGGTCCAGCCTGTATTCACCAACCATACATTGGTCTGATATTCCTCCATTTTTTCTCCAAAAAGCGTAGCATATGCGGTTGGATGAAGTGGAAGGAATGCTGCTCCAAAGCAGGCAGAGAAAGTGAGTTTGGGCTCGGTAATTCCCATTTCGGTACCAGCAACTTTTGCAGTGTAACCAGATATAAAGTGATACATGGCCTGACTCTTATTCAGTCTTGAAATTGGAGGAATGACTCCAAAGGCATCTGCTGTCAGGAAGAAAATATTCTTTGGAATACCAGCGATAGATGGTTCTTTGGCGTTTTCAATAAAATGAATTGGGTAAGCAGTCCGTGTATTTTCCGTTACAGATTTATTATTGAAATCTACCTCTCTGGTATTAGGTTTAAATCGGGTGTTTTCAACAATTGCTCCAAATTTGATTGCATCAAAAATTTCCGGTTCTTTTTCCCGGTTTAGATCGATCACCTTAGCATAACAACCTCCTTCGAAATTAAAGACACCATTTTCAGCCCATCCATGTTCATCATCACCAATCAGAGCTCTTTTAGGATCTGCCGAAAGGGTAGTTTTTCCGGTTCCGGATAGACCAAAGAAAATAGCGGTATCACCTTCTTCTCCTACATTGGCGGAGCAATGCATAGAAAGGGTATTGCGCTCTTCAGGTAGAAGAAAATTCAATACAGAAAAAATTCCCTTTTTCATTTCTCCTGCATACCCTGTTCCTCCAATGAGGATCATTCTCTTGGTGAGATTCAATATGGCAAAATTTGGATTTTTGGTGCCATCAATTGCTGGGTCTGCCTCAAAACCTGGAGCACAAATTATAGTAAAATCATGTTCGAAATTCTCTAACTCCTCCGAGGTGGGTCTTAGAAACATGTTGTTACAAAAGAGATTGTGCCAAGCCCATGTGTTGATTACTCGGATGTTTAATCGGTAATTTGGGTCAGCACCAGCAAAAGCGTCCCGAACGTAAAGATCTTTTTCCTCCAAATAGCTCCTCATTTTCTCTAGAAGGCTATCAAATTTAGCTTCATCAAAAGGGATATTGATATCGCCCCACCAAACGGTATGTTCAGTTTTGGCATCTTTTACGATGTATCGATCTTTTGGAGATCTTCCGGTGAATTTGCCGGTATCAGCCATTAAAGCTCCCGTTGAAGTCAAAAATCCTTCTTTTCGAGCTAATGCATGTTCTACCAACTCGGCTGGGGTTAGGTTGTAATGGATTTTTCCACTCGTTTTCAAATCAAGAAAGTCCAACGGTGAGGTCTGTAAATCCAAGGCTAAATCCTGCATAAATATTGGGTTTATATACTGAAAATTGTCTGCTCAAAATTAAGTAAATACCTTTTATCAATTACCAAAAAATCTTCATTTTTTGCTCATTCAATCGATTACGAAGAAAATTCAGAAAATTATTTGGCGGTGATTTAAATTTCTATTTTTTAGCCGGATTTTTAACTGATAATTATCAGGTTCGGAATTGAATAATCTTAGTATCTGGATACGCTTTGTTTGGAAGTAAGTGCCAAATTGCTTTATCATTGTAAAATCTATACACCCAAAAAATCTTGATCCTTGGAAACACCAAATAATCCTGAATTTGAAGGGCCTACCATTTTTGGCCATCCAAAAGGTCTCATGACCTTGTTTTTTACTGAAATGTGGGAGCGGTTTAGCTATTATGGAATGCGGGCTCTCCTGATTTTATTTATGACTGCCGCCATTACTGAGGGGGGCTTAGGTTTCGATGACAAAACTTCTGGAGCCATCTATGGTCTATACACGATGGGGGTTTATCTGTTGGCCTTGCCTGGAGGTTGGTTGGCTGATCGTCTTTTTGGCTTGAAAAAATCTGTTTGGTATGGGGGAATTATCATTGCGATGGGGCACTTCACTATGGCCTTACCTGGGATTTTTTCTTCCGGAGACTATGCTTCCAAAACTGAGTTAAGTTCTCTGGATATAAATTCCTTCTTCTTGGGATTGATTTTAATTGTTTTTGGTACAGGTCTTTTAAAGCCAAATATCAGCTCAATTGTCGGTCAGTTGTATCCTGCTGGCAGCACCAAGCGAGATGCTGGTTTTTCTATTTTTTACATGGGAATCAACCTAGGAGCTCTGATAGCGCCGATAGCCTGTAGCACACTGGCGGAATATGACTGGCATTTAGGTTTTGGCTTAGCTGGATTTGGTATGGTGCTGGGACTTATCCAATATAAATTAACCGGAAGTTCTTTGGATGGATATGGCGAAGCAATTGTTCCCGCTGATGATGTTGAAAAATCTAAACAAAGCCGTTTAAAAACCACAGTGACTTGGATAGGCCTAGTTGTTTTGGGTCTAATTGCAACGATGTTTACAGGTGTTGTTCCAATCAATGCTCCGGCAATTGCGAGTGCTTCCGGTACCATCATTGCCTTGGTTGGTTTTGGATATTTAGGCTATGTAATTCTCTTTGGAGGCCTTAATAAATCCGATCGAAATAAAGTGGGTGTTATAGCCATTTTATTCTTGTTCTCAGCGATGTTCTGGTCAGGATTTGAGCAGGCCGGTTCTACATTGAATTTATTTGCTGAGCGATTTACTGACAGAACTGTCTTAGGATTTGAAATCCCAACTGGTTATTTCCAATCTATTAACTCCATGTTCATTATCATATTTGCCCCAATTTTTGGTGGAATGTGGGTTTGGTTGGGTAGAAAAAATCTAGAACCTAGCTCTCCTTTGAAGTTTACTTTTGGCCTCTTGTTGTTAGGTCTGGGATTTTTGGTTATGTATTTCGCAGCAAAGATTGCAGCGTCCGGTGATTTGGCTGCTCCGACTTGGTTGATCATGACGTATATGCTTCATACCTTTGGTGAATTGGCTCTTTCTCCTGTGGGTTTGAGTTTGGTGACTAAACTGGCACCAAAGGGATATGGAGGTCAAATGATGGGTATTTGGTTCTTGTCTGTTTCTTTGGGTAACCTATTTGCAGGATTGATTGCTGGCGAAGCAAGTGGGGGCACAGAAGAGGCTTTGGCTCAAATGCCTGATCAGTATATGATGATTGTTTATACGGTGATTGGTTCCGCGGCCTTACTCTTCTTGTTAAAACCTATTATCCGTAAAATGATGGGTGAGGTTCATTAAAATCATTCAAAATAAAAAACGAAAGGCTATCCTAAATTGGATAGCCTTTCGTTTTTAGAATAAACTGGTTTGAACTGTGGCTGGTCTACTGGCTTGGATTGTTCCTTTCAGCATATCATGTAATAATTTCAAAAATCCATGCTGCCAGTTTTCAGGATTGATTTTTACTTCTTTTCCCTCATAGCCAATTGGTCCGAGCATTTTTTCGAAACCTATTATCATGCTCCAAACGGTATAAAATGTGATTTCAGGCTGCAATTCAGGACGAATGCTTCCATCTTTAATCCCTTGGCTAACCATCATCACTCCAAACTTTGCAGGCTCATGATGGATTTCCAGTAGCTTTTGAAAATGCTGACTTTCCAATATCAAAGGGTCAATGGAGCTTCTATTCTCTTCATCATTGTATTTCTTGACGAGATCCATGAATCCAATGATGGAATCATATAAAATCTGGTTTTTCTTAGCAAATTCAACTACCCGAATAACCAATTCGCTGAGCTTTTCTAAGCCATTTGTACCTTTCATTAGGTAAACTTCCCTGAATTCTTCTTTGAAAAGATCAAATGCCTTTTTGGTTAAGGCCATGAACAAGTCCTCCTTGTTCTTATAATAAAAATAGGTCAAGCCCTTGCTTATACCGGCAGACTTGGCGATATCGTCCATCCGGGTAGCTTGATAGCCTTTTGTTGTGAAAAGGGAGATAGCGGTATCTAGAATTAACTTTTCTTTATTCTTCTCCTTGGGCATTGTAACAATTCAAATTTCTTTCGCTCTGTGAAAATATTAAACCTTGGTCAAAAAAATGAATTAACCCATGTTCAATTTTTAAAAATGGCTGAAATCTAGGTTTCAGCCATTTGAATAGCCAGCTTTAAGCTGTGACCTCTACAATAAAGTAATTCTTCTTTCCTTTTTGGACTAAGAGGTATTTTCCTTGAAGCAATTGGCAATTAAACTCTCCGTTTGGATCCGTCTGCTTTTCCTTATTAATACTTAATCCTCCTCCCTGAATCATTTTTCTGGCCTCACCCTTAGAAGAAAAGATGACACCTTGAGTCATTTCACCAAACAA
>JABXHZ010000073.1 GCA_013373335.1 Cyclobacteriaceae bacterium
GCATTGAGATCGGTGGGTTCCATTTTACCATCTCCTCCTCGGGAATGCTGCAACATGGAGGTAACAATTCCATTGGCACGCTTTCCATGTTCCAGGACTTTGATTAGGTTGCTCTTGACATCATCGAGGATGGCAGTGATTTCTTCTTTTTCGGCAGAATCCTCAAGTTTCTCTAGCTCTTCAAATGCCTCCTCGATCAGTTCCCTACTGACTTCTGAGAAGTTATTGACAAAATTGAGTGGGTTTTTAATCTCATGGGCAATACCTGCAGTGAGCTGACCCAGAGATGCGAGTTTCTCCTGTTGGATGAGTTGGTCTTGCGTAGCCTTTAGTTTTTCATAAGCTTTTTCAATCTCTTTGGCTTGTTGCATTTCTTTTTCACGGGCTTTTTCCCGCTCTTTCTGTTGTACTCTTTTACGCTGTATGCTATTAGCCATGACTACCCCTCCCACAAGTAAGAGAAAGTAAAGCCCATAGGCCCACCAGGTTTGATGCCATGGTGGAAGTACATTTAAAACTAGGGTATCATTTCCATCACTCCAGACTCCGTCGAGATTACTTCCCTTGACTCGAAATATATACTTACCAGGAGAAAGGTTAGTGTAGGTGGCTTGCCCTATGACACCTCCATCTCTCCAGTTCTCGTCAAAACCATCGAGTTTAAACTGGTATTGATTGCTATTGTCCCCAGCAAAGTGCATAGCGGCAAACTCAAAACCAATGGTAGAAACATCTGGCTCTATATGAAATTGTTTGTCGCTGTTAGCATTGAATTGTAGAGTTTCCTCCTCCTCCAAAGTAATGCCCTCCCCATTCAAAGTCATTTTGGTAAATACTATCTGTGGGGGATGAGGATTGATCTGAATTTGGGATGGATCAAAAATGTTGATACCTCCATTATCTCCAAAGTAGAGTTTTCCGGAGGGACCTTTGTAATTGACTCCACCCGTAAAAGTATAGCCTTGCAATCCCCGCTCATAGGTGTAATGGGTCACTTTCTCTGTAGAAGGATTAAACTTGACTATGCCATCATTTGTCTGAAACCAGATGTTATTTTCATTGTCAAATTGCATGGCTATAAGCTCATTCACCGGGAAAATATATTTTTCTAAGTCATACCAGGTTTCTACCGCAGTCAGCTCTGTATTCAAAAAACCAAATCCGGTAGAATTCAAGATCCAAAATCGACCATTGATATCCTGCCCACGAATAGCTGTTTGTTCGTTCCATTCATGTTTCAGATTAATGATTTCGATACTTAAGTCTTCATGATGAATGCGATAATAAACGTTGTTTTCAGACGAGACGATAAGATCTTCCCCATCTGTCTTTATCATATAGGCAGGCTCACCTTCTTCCAGCCCAGTGCTTTGCGGATGTGGATAACGAGTGATGACTTCGGTTTCCGGATCTATCCAGGCGATTTGGTTGAAATCCTGTAACCAAATTCTGCCGGTACCATCTTCGATGAGATTTAACACCCAATTGCTCTCAAACAGAGAGGCGTTATCGTTCGGGTCATGTTTAAATCGCGTAATTTGATCACTTCCGGGACGGATACGGTTCAGGCCTCCATTATTGCCCGGAGAACCCGTACCGGCCCATATCGATCCATCAGAACCCCGGACGAGGCTCCAGACGTAAGGATGACTTAGCTCATCACTGACTGATTTACCGGGAGGTGAATTAGATGGCCCTGTATATCTTTGGAGGAGGTTTCCATCTGCATCGAAATGGAGTAACCCATTTTCTTCAATACGTGAACCGACCCAGAAGGAGCCATCTTCCATTTCCATGGCTGAAATCACATCACGAACTGGCGTGCCATCCTCTAACCGAAATAAACCGAAATCACTCTCATATAGATTTAAGCGGCTAAATCCATACCCAAAAGAAGGTATCCAGAGTACTCCTTGCCGATCAATAAACAGCTTTGCACCTGCTCCTAATTGATTATTTTGAAGTATACTTTTAGAATTGTTTGAATTGTATGAAAAAGTCTCAGATGAACCGGTAAAAATATTAAAACGCGTAAGTGCATTTTCATGATGTACGTAGAGGTCATGATTGTTTGCCATGACGTCTCCAATATTCGAAAGTATATCGGGCCGATCTGGTTTTACAAATGTCCATTCTGAAGCGAAACTCTCTTTATATGCCCAGCCATATGCGTTAATTAACAAAAGGCCATTATCCTGGAAAGCGGTCATGCGGGGATAAGATGATGCATTAAATGGTAAGTTTGGATCTGGATTATTAAGATCCATTGGATAATCTTCGTATTGGATCGTGGCATCTACTCCACGGTTTCCAATTCCCCATTTTACACCAGGTTCTAAATAGAAAAAAGAAAGTGAACCATTCTCGTGGGCAACAAATTCAATATGGCCTAAATCAGATTGTGCTAATGTATCTTTCTCAAAGGCAAGATTGAATTCATTAAAATAGTATAACCCTTTGTCAGTAGAGGCCCAGAGGGTTCCTGATGCATCAAATTTTAGTTCATAATATCTGCTTTGCCATCCCTGTTGCTCATACAAGGTGAGAGAATCTCTTGTTGAATCATAATAGGCGATAGTTCCTATACCATTATAAGCACGATCATAAGAAATCCAAACGCCTCCATGTTTATCAACAGTTACGTACCTGCCCTTATCGGATTTTTTTTCAAAGGTATTGCCGTCGTAGCGGTACACGCCATCCCAGGAACCAATCCAGATATATCCGAAAGTATCTTGGGTCACATCCGTCACCGTGGTGACAGGAAGTCCATCATCCGGGGTGATGTTTCGAAAAACCGGGCTGTTTGTTTGCGCATGAATTTCAAAAAAAGTACAACATCCCATAAAAAGTAATAGGACTGTGGATCTAATGGGATGTCTCATTTTTTATTTTAATTAAATGCTTGCTTACTCATTTTGTCTTTTATGTCCATTCTAAGACGATTCACTCTTTCCGCTCTTAATTCCAGTTATTCACCTGTAGAGCAATCAGGATTCCGATCACTACAAGAAAGATTTCCCCGATCGCATAGAGAAGGTAGGAGTAAACCTTTTCCGGCTTAATGATCCTTTCTCTTATGTTTTTAAAAAAACGAATCATCTAAAGTTCCTTTATGTAATTTTCAATCGTATTTCTCAAATCAAGGTTTCTACTAAGTGATCTTGAAAATCTGACTTTGAAATCGATAAAAATTGATCGTTTTTCAATCAGTAAATCTCTGTACTCAGGGTCCTCTAAAAGTTGATTGTAGTTGCGAGGAGTAAATTTTCTTTTAAAATGATCCTTGGTATCCAACCTGATCATATGCTCCCTAAAAAAGGGTAGCCAAACATTGGCATGAAAAGGGTCATATTCTGATCTATAGATTTCATTCCCAAAATCCCACCAGGAGTAATATTGATTGATGGTATTTCTAATTTCCATATTTTGAATAATATCAATACCGATTGTATTGATACTATTCATGGCGGTATAGCCGTAATTTACCAAAACACCTTCACCTATTTGTTCAATTTTTTCATCCAGATTCACGGGGTTTTCTGGCAAAAGGATCAGGTAATCTAAAGAAGCGATAATGGTATCAGCCAAGCCGAGTTGAAATTGAAGTGAGGCTTGGTCTCTTTCCAGATCTTTGATTAATTCAACAAGCAGCTCTTTTTCTTTTTTTACTCTTTTTCTTTCCTCATTCCAGTTGTTTACCTGCAGGGCTATCAGAATACCGATGACAACCAAGAAAATCTCGCCAATTGCATAAAAAATATAGCTTTTAATTTTCTGTTGTTCTACTAGGTTTTTTCGGATATATCTGAAAAAGCGGAGCATTTAATTGATTCTTGAGATGATTTCTTGCTTAAGGGAAGACATTTCTTTATTCATTTGATCGATATGGCCTGCTAGATTTCTATAAAATACCAGCTTGCTTCTTAATTGATTATCAAAATACTGATTATTGACATAAGCACTTCTATTGATAGAAATCTCAGTTTCAGGCATTGCAATTCCCCTGATGGAGTCCATACTATTAATGACTAAGAAGTTTTCAATTTGATAGGGCATCAAATACTTTATCCAAGTATCACTCGCCAGTTCCAGGTAAAAATCATAATAATCTAAGGACTCACCTAGGTTAAGTATTTCTTTTTTGAATTGCTGATCTTCTATATGTTCTAATATACCAGCAGAAACTAAGTCATTATATACCGACCGTTCAAGTATGGATAAATACAATGGATTAATATAGGAATTTAAAGCTTTGACAATAGCTTCATCACTCAGAGAATCTTCATCAATGGGCTTTAGGAGCCGCATAGTATAGATAGTTCCTTCGATATTTTTATCAAGATAATTCAGGTTATAAGACAGTTTTTCCTCATTTGTCTCTATTTCGTCAACTAAAGATCTTAGGTAAGTTGAAGTTCGCTTAGTGATTTTTCTTTCTTCGTTCCAATTGTTGACTTGCAAGGCTATAAGAATACCGACCACGACTAAGAAAATCTCGCCAATTGCATAAAAAATATAGCTTTTCATTTTCTGCTGTTCCATGAGTTTTTTTCTGATATGTCGGAAGAAGCGTAGCATGTTATAAATTCAATTTACGATTGATAGCCGTGAGAATCTCTGAGGCTCTTTCTTTTTGAGCATTTATCATACTTCGATAGTATGAGGCATCATTCAGGCACATATCGACAACTACCCTAAATTCATCACTGATTTTAAGTGCCTGATAGTCTACAGGCTTCACATAACGGCCGTATCGATACCTTTTAAAGAATTTAGGATAGATCACTTGCCTGAAGTATTTGTTGACTTCAAAGTATTCATCTACTTGTTGCATTAATTTTGAATGAGCATAGTAAGTGGATATTTGATCTCTGAGCTCTTGATCTTCAATAATTCCTATGCCCACATTTTCCAGATAATTAAAAGCCGTGTAATCTGCTTCTGTAATAGAAAAAGCAGAAATGACCGCAAGGGAGGTGTCCATTCTAGGTGAATAGGGAGCGTCATTTTCAAATTGTTCTATGACCCATCTGGTTTCGGTGATCATATTTTCAAACATGATAAGCTGTGAATTTAAGACCAGGGTGTCATTGGCAATCGTAGTTTGCAGCTGACCAAGAATATTATTAGCCAGATTTAGTTCTTTTCTCTTCTCATTCCAGTTGTTCACCTGAAGGGCGATCAGGATGCCAATCATTACCAGAAAGATTTCACCAATTGCATAAAAAATATAGCTTTTCATTTTCTGTTGTTCCATAAGGTTTTTTCGGATATATCTGAAAAAGCGGAGCATGTTTTATTGATTGATTGAGTTGTTGATTTCGTCTAAAACCGTACGAGTACCTTGTTTTGTACTTACCCACCACAAATACATTAAATTGTTTATGAAATAAATGTGATGGATTTTGTTATAGGTTTCACGGGACCTTAAAAATTCGTGAAGGCTGGGGCCAGTCAAAGTTAATTCCGGATGTTGAGCGGGAGTCCAATCCAAATTTGCCAACCGGTCAAACATGCTGAAAATTTCGATATTTGCATTAAATTCATCGTAAGATTCATTAAAAACAGGAATTTCCAGGGATGTTAATCCTTCAATATTTTCTTCGTTTTGGCTTAGAGCTTTTAGCAGGTTTTGGTTCTGTATCAGGCTTAATTTTCCAGATGATTTTGCTTCCTCATAGGTTGTCCTAAAGGTCTGCGAAAAAGTAAATCGGAGGGATTCCTGTAGCATGACTTTTAATGAATCATCTGGAATTTCTATCGGCTCACTCGCCGAGTAGGCAAGAAGTTGCTTAAGAATGCTGCCGCGAGTCTCGCAATCATTAATTTGTCTTTCAATTACGACTAAAGAGCTCTCATAGTCTGATTTTAGGGCATGGATTAATCCTATTCTCTCCTGATTTTCTTTCCGCTCCTCATTCCAATTGTTAATTTGAAGTGCGATCAGGATTCCAATGACTACCAAGAAAATCTCTCCGATTGCATACCGGATGTAATTACGAGTCTTGTCTTGCTCGATCAGTTTTTTGCGGATGGTTCGGAAAAAGTGTAGCATAAATGACGATAATTTAAAGCACTTTAGTCGGGCTGATTTAGGCTTAGTTCTTGTTGAATGTCCTCCCGCAATTTTTGTAGTTGCGTAATTATTGTCCCGGTGAAATACAGATAGCTGTCCCAGTTATAGGATAATTTGGATAATGTATTAATAAATACTGGATCCCCTGAAATAGCTTCTAGGTCGTACTCAATGATCGAGTTTTGTTCCTGATTCTCTATTTTCAGACGGATATACTTATTAAATAAATCATCGCCACTATTGACGTTTCTGGTGAATTGGTCAACTATGCTGGAAATAGTAGAGGCATAGATTGCATAGGAATACAGCTTTTGTCGTAATTCAAGATTATCGATAAGGGCTAGTTGACCAGTAGCCTTCATTTCCTCATAACTAGCGATTTGAAAAGAAAAGGCAGTAATTTGAAAGTATCTTGTGAGCGCAAAATCTACAATCGCTGCTGTCGAGTCATTGAATTCCCCTTTTTCCAAAATCAGGACAGTCTGGGAAAGGTTCTTGTTAATAGCAGAGGCTCGAACGGATTCGTCTTCTAAGCGTTTGACCAAAACATCGATATCATATACCATTCGTTTATGGTATTCAATGGATGTTTTTCGGTCAAGTCTTTCACTGTTCCAATTATTTACCTGCAAAGCCAAGAGAATCCCGATCATCACTAAAAAAATCTCCCCTAGCGCATACCAGATGTAATTTCGAACCTTGTCTTGCTCGATCAGTTTTTTGCGGATGGTTCGGAAAAAGTGTAGCATTTTTAGTCTATCTATTTATTTCTTGGGCTATTTGTCCGTTAAGTTCTTCCATCTTTTCATGAACTGTGGACAAGCGCCTAATCGCGATTGATAATGGCCAACTGGATCTGAGGATCAATTCATCAAACAGAGGATTCTTAAAAAAAAGTGATGGGTCTTCAATATTTAGTTCAGAAGAAAAGCCACCTGCACTATCAGGAACTACTACTGGATCAAACAACTGATAAAAAATATCATTACGCTTGAATAGCTCTACTCTTAAAACTTCGTTTATCCATTCTTCTATACTTTCAATATGATATCCATATAGGGTGGTCAGATTTTTTCTGATTTCCTGATTACTAATTCTGTCAAGTCCGGCCGATTTTATAGCTTCATAGGGACTTTTATTAATGTTTAGGATGATTCCATAATTGCGAATTCTTTGGAGATGTATATTCAGAGAGTCTAAGTTATGATTAGGGTTGTTTTTCATAACAGCGAGCTCCGTAAAACTATGTTCTACGCTTTTTAAATTTGGGATCCAAGATTCTATAAGTTTTGAATCCTTCATGATTTCTCTTTGAACCTCTTCCAACATGGTCTCTTCGTATCTTCGATTTTTCCGCTGCTCATTCCAATTGTTTACCTGAAGGGCGATCAAAATCCCTATTACCACCAGAAGAATCTCTCCAATGGCGTACTTTAGATAAGCCCCTTTTTTATTATCCTGTAAAAGTTTTTGTCGGATTTTATTGAAGAGTTTCAACATTGATTAAAGGGTTAATTTAATTTGAAAAACGGTCTTTCCAGGTTTTGTCTCAATCTCGAGAGTTCCCCCATGTGCCTTGATGATATCATTGGTAATGCTGAGTCCCAACCCGGTACCCTCTGTCCCTTTTTTGGTTGTAAAGAAGGGCTGGAGAATCTTATACTTGATCTCATCAGGGATTCCGGGGCCATTGTCTTCCACTTCAACCCTGACCTGATTTCC
>JABXHZ010000076.1 GCA_013373335.1 Cyclobacteriaceae bacterium
GCTCGCTTTATTTTCTTTGCAAAAGCCACATTGGCAGCATGTCCAGGTCGGGCTGCTAGAATTTGGGCTTTCAATGGTCTTCCTACTAATGCTAGGTCTCCTACTACGTCTAATAGCTTATGGCGGGCCGGTTCGTTTCGGTAACGAAGATCAACATTGTTTAGAATTCCCTCTTTTTTTACCTCTACATGTTGCTTGTTGAACATCTTGGCGAGGTGTTGCAATTCCTCTTTTTCTACAACCCGATCAACAACCACTATAGCATTATTTAAATCCCCACCTTTAATTAGATTGGAATTGTAAAGCATCTCTAGCTCATGGAGAAAGCAGAAAGTACGACAAGAAGCAATTTCAGATTTAAATTGGCTAATATCAGTGATGGAAGCATGCTGGCTACCCAAAACAGGTGAATTGTAATCCACCATCACGGTTACTCGGTAATTATCAGTAGGTAGTGCAACCATCTCTACCTCACGGGATGAATCTTTGTATTGAATGCTTTCCTGAACTTCAAAAAATCTACGAAGGGCATTTTGCTCTTCCAATCCAGCATCTTCCAAAACTTCGATGAATTGAATTGAAGACCCGTCCATAATAGGAGGTTCTGGGCCATCCAACTGGATCAGGACATTGTCAATTTCCATCCCAACCAATGCCGCCAATACATGCTCTACAGTGTAGACACGGGCTCCATTTTGTTCCAACGTGGTGCCTCTAGATACATCTACTACAAGATCGCAGTCTGCATCAACAGTAGGTCTTCCTTCCAAATCTACACGCTGGAATTTAATGCCATGGTTTGGGGGTGCAGGTAGAAAAGTCATGTTTGAAATCACGCCGGTGTGGAGCCCCACCCCGGAAAGTTCAACCTGCTTTTTTATGGTATGCTGTTTTACTTTCATTTGTTAGTCAACCAATTGGATTGTGTTGGGGCGCAAAATTAAGGCTTTTTTTCGAGTTCTTTGATTCGGCTCTCCAAGTCTTCCAGATTTTTGAATATTGAATAGGATTTCAAAAAGTGCTTCATTTCCATGCCGATGTATCCAAAAATCGTTTGCCCTGGTTTTCGAATGGATTTTATGACCCCTGTATTTGCTCCAACTGTGGTATTATCTGCAATTTTTAGATGTCCCACAATCCCTGCTTTTCCAGCTATGACACAATTTTTCCCTAGTTCAGAAGAGCCTGAAATACCTGCTTGTGCTGCAATCACAGTGTTTTCTCCTACGACGACATTGTGTGCGATCTGAACCAAATTATCGATTTTAGCACCTTTTCGGATAATTGTAGAACCCATCGTGGCACAGTCTACTGTGACATTTGAACCGATGCTCACCCAATCCTCTAAAACGACATTTCCAATTTGGGGAATCGCTTTATAGCTCCCGTCTTCTTGAGGAGCAAAACCAAAACCATCCGAACCAATGACAGCCCCTGGATGTATTTCACAATGATTGCCAATCACCGTTCCATCACAAATTTTTGCTCCCGCATGGATAATACAATGATCTCCGATTGTCACCTGATTCCCAATGTAGGCTTGGGGGTGAATTTTCACTTGATTTCCGATTTGTGAATTTTTCCCAATGTAAGAAAATGCTCCCCTGTAATGCCCCTCCCCAATTTGACTGCTCGGATCCATGTAGCTAGGCTCTTCTACTCCTTGGAAGGAAGCTTTTGTAAATTGGGAATAGGTTTCAAGGATCTGAGTAAAGCTGGAATAAGCATCTTTTACCCTGATAAGATTGGTTTCATAGGGTTTTGTCGGCCGGAATCCTTCTGAAACGATTACAGCTGATGCAGCGGTTTGGTAGAGATATGGTTCGTATTTCTCGTTTGCTAAAAAACTTATTCCTCCTGGTTTACCTTCCTGAATTTTGTCCAGTCGGTTTACCTTAACGCTCTCATCTCCTTCTACTTTTCCTCCGAGTAGATCGGCTAATTGCCTTAAAGTGAATTCCATGCAGCAAATTTGGGTTTAACGATCTAAAATTAAGTTTTTGGCTTTACATATATAATATTTCTTAACCACTTTACTCATGATCTTGATATTGGGTAAATCTGCTGCCTGCGCGACGTCTACTACTTCTCCCTTTTTGGTTAATATGGAAATTCTATCCTTGGCTAAATACCCATAATTACTCAAAGAACCTGAGGAAAAGAAATAAGTCAAATCCTCTTCAGGGATTCCCAGCTTTTTGATGGTTTTTGCCCGTGAAGCTTCCAAAACTCCTTCTTCAAGAGGGTCATTGCTGAGTTGAATTTTGAATAGATTTCGAGTTAAGAACATGGTGGAAATATTTCGAAGCACATAGTCTTCGGATTTTTTCCAAAGCTTGATAGCTCCCCAAATATCAAAGTCATCCAATTCAAGGAAAATACGCAACAATTCTGGGTTTTTTTCAAAATCAGCAAGCTGCAAGTTGTTTTCCAATAAAAAATTAAACTCATCCGAAACTGGAAATGAAGCGCCCATTGACTTTAGATCCTTTGCTCGTTTGATTAAATTGATTAGCATTTTTTCGGCACTTACAGTGGTTTTGTGTAAGTAAACTTGCCAATACATCAACCTCCTTGCGCTTAGGAAGTTCTCAATGGAATAGATTCCTTTTTCTTCAATTACGATTTGGTCATTTTTGACATCCATCATTTTTATGATGCGGTCCGCGCCGATGGTCCCTTCCGATACACCCGTGAAAAAACAATCCCGCTGCAAATAATCCAGTCGGTCAATATCCAACTGGCTGGAGACGAGTTGATGGAA
>JABXHZ010000030.1 GCA_013373335.1 Cyclobacteriaceae bacterium
ACATAAGCCATTCCCACGGCCTTTTCCACTTCTCGCTGTTTTAGCAAAAATTCCGCATTACTTTTTTCTGTCTGTGCCCTAAACATGGCAGTTCGAGCCCCATATACAGAAGGGAATTCTAGTTGCTGCTGAACTCTCCAGACCCGATTGTAAATGCCATTTTCCGCTATGTCGTTTTTATCATATCCGTAGGAAATGGTGGTTTTACCAATATCCCAACCTGCACCAATCAAAGATTCCGACCTATCCATGGCCTTGCGTGAAGACTGAAGGTCCACATTCTGCTCATTGGCTAATTGAATAGCTTCCTGGAGAGAAATCGGAGTATTTTCTTGACTAAAAACAGGAGTAAGCGTGGCAAAACTGATCAATAAAAAGATCCCAAGAGCTTTAGCGGAGCCATTAAATGAAATTTTTGTTTGATGAAACATGTAATAAAGAACCGGCAGTACAATTAAGGTCAATAGGGTAGCAGAAACCAACCCTCCTACCACAACGGTAGCCAAAGGTCGCTGTACTTCGGCCCCAGCCGAACTAGAAACTGCCATTGGCAAGAAACCCAATGCAGCAGCAGAGGCAGTAAGTAGAACAGGCCGAAGTCGCTCCTTAGCTCCGAAAATAATTAAATCTCGAACCGAGCTAAATTTAGATTCTAAGGACTTGAAATGTTCAATCAATACAATTCCATTTAATACCGCAATTCCGAAGAGCGCAATAAATCCTACCCCTGCCGAAATACTGAAAGGCATATCCCTGATCCAAAGCAAAAAGACACCTCCAATGGCTGAAAGAGGAATGGCAGAATAAATCATCAATGCATCTTTGGATGAAGAAAAAGCGAAATACAACAGGATAAAAATCAAAACTAAGGCAACTGGAACAGCAATTAAAAGCCTGGATCGAGCTTGCTGGAGGTTTTCAAATTGACCACCATAATCTACTCGATATCCTTCCGGCAATTCGATTCTTTGATTGATAATCTGTTGAATATCATCAACTACAGATTGTAAATCCCGATTTCGAACATTTACACTTACCACTACTCTTCGCTGCGTATCATCACGTGAGATTTTGGCCGGACCCTTTGTGTAAGAAATATCAGCCAATTCTGAAAAAGGTATAGAACGACCATCCGAGAGCTTTACAGTGGTATTTTCCAAGCTTTGGAGATCTTTTCGAAAATCTTTGTCAAGTCGAACCACCAAATCAAATTGCCTTTCTCCTTCAAAAACAGTTCCTGCAGCTTCCCCCGCAAAGCCCATGGTGACAATAGAATTCAGATCCGAAATATTGAGCCCGTACTTAGCGATTTTGGATCGATCGTACTCAATTTTCATCTGGGGAAGACCATCAATCTTTTCCAAAATAATATCCGCTGCTCCTTCTACATTTTGGATAGCTGATTCCACCTCCTGCCCCAAACGCAGCAATTCATCCAAATCCTCCCCAAAAATCTTGATTGCTAAATCTGCACGAACTCCTGTAATCAATTCATTGAATCGCATCTCAATCGGCTGAGTAAATTCAAAATCCAAACCTGGAATAACTTCCAAGGCCTCTTTGAATTTATCGGCGAGTTCGTCTTTGGTCTTTACCGTTGTCCATTCATCAGGTGGATGCAAGGTCACGATGACATCGCTTTCTTCCATAGACATGGGATCTGTTGGGATTTCTGCAGCTCCAATTCGCGTCACAACCTGTTTCACTTCAGGAAATTCCAGCAGAATTTTTTCAATACTGGTGATTGTTTCAACCGTGCTACTGAGGGATGTTCCCGTTTTCAAAACAGGCTGAATCACAAAATCACCCTCATCCAAAGTAGGGACGAATTCCGAACCCATTGAAGAAAAAATCAGAATAGCAGAAAGCAAAATTCCTACCGCTAGAACAAGTACAGCTTTACCATGATCCAATGCCCAACGAAGGGTTGGTTCATAAGCTTTATTGATTCCTTTAATGATGCGTACAGAAATATTTTTTGGGCCTTGTTCAGCAGATTTAAGGAAAAGTGAAGAAGCTACAGGAACATAGGTTAATCCCAAAATCATGGCCCCTATTAGCGCAAAGCTAAAAACCTCCGCCATGGGACGGAACATTTTTCCCTCTACTCCTGAAAGGGAGAGAATTGGTATAAATACAATAATGATAATGATCTGACCGAAAATAGCTGAATGCATCATCTTAGATGCCCCTTGGAAAGAAATCTTATCTCGCTCGGATTTTCGTTCTTCCTTATTTAAGCCCGAAAGTATACCTGAAGATTTTGTAAAACGGTAGGCGATGTATTCTACAATAATCACCGCACCGTCTATAATGATCCCGAAGTCAATGGCTCCCAAACTCATGAGGTTGGCATCCACTCCAAAAATATACATGAGCGAAAGTGCAAAAAGGAGACTGAGAGGAATAACTGAGGCGACGACCAAACCCGAACGCAAATTCCCCAATAACAAAACCACCACGAATACCACAATAAGACATCCGAGAATCAAATTCTCAGCAATAGTAAAGGTGGTACGCCCAATTAATTCCGATCGGTCTAGAAAACCATTGATATAAATCCCTTCTGGAAGTGACCCTTCAATTTCGGAGATTCTTTCCCTGACCAAATCAATGGTTCGTTTGGAGTCCGCCCCTTTTAACATCATGATCTGTCCAAGCACTTTTTCTCCTTCTCCATTTGCGGTGATCGCACCAAAACGATTAGCGGCCCCATACCCAACCTTTGCGATATCCCGGATAAAAATTGGTGTCCCAGAACGGGTCGTTACCACAATTTGACCAATATCTTCCAATGAAGTAGTTAAGCCTTCCCCGCGGATAAAGTAGCTTTGATTGCTTTTTTCAATATATCCTCCACCTGCTACGGAATTGTTTTTCTGTAAAGCAGTGAAAACCTCTTCTATACTCAAATCCATCCCACGCAATCGCTCGGGATTGATCGCTACTTCATATTGCTTCAAAAAGCCACCCCAAGTATTGACTTCTACTACGCCCGATATTCCAGCTAATTGCCTCCGAACGACCCAATCCTGAATCGTCCGTAAATCCGTAATGGAATATTGATCTTCATAGCCAGGCTTTACATCGATAATGTATTGGTAGATTTCCCCGAGACCTGTAGAAATGGGACCCATAAAGGGACTACCAAATCCCTCCGGAATTCTTTCTTGAGCAATTTTTATTCGCTCGGCTATAAGTTGACGGGGCAAATAGGTTCCTAAATCATCCTCAAAAACAATGGTCACCACAGAAAGACCAAATTTGGAAACAGAGCGAATCTCTTTCACTCCTGGTAGATTGGCCATTTCCAGTTCAACCGGGTAGGTCAGGTATTTTTCAACATCTTCGGTGGCTAAATTCCGAGAGGTAGTAATTACCTGTACCTGATTATTGGTTACATCCGGTACAGCACCGATAGGAATACTTGTCAATGCATAAATACCAAAGCCAATCCAAATAAGGATAAAAATGCCGATTAGTAGCTTATTGGCTAAACTCCACCGGATAATCGAATCTAACATAGGTCAGTCTCTGTTCTTTAACAAAGATGACTACCTTCTCTTAGGTTTAATTGAGGATTTCCTTAAGATTTCCTTAAAATTTATAGATGCCATTCTAACCGAAACTGACTTCCTTGATCGGCTTCACTATGAACCGAAATTTGAATATGGAGTTCGTCGCATAATTTTTTTACAATTGCCAAGCCTAAGCCTGCTCCCGGCTTCCGGCTTCCCAAAGTGGAATCTCCACGGAAAAAGGGATCAAAAATCCGTTGCTGATCAGCCTTAGAAATACCTGGCCCGTAATCTCGAATCTCCACAAAAACTTGTTTCCCTTCTCTTCCCAAAACAAGCTCAATTGGCTTTGATTCATCGGCATATTTGAGCGAATTATCCACTAGATTATCCAAAATTATTTGGAGGGATTTCTCATTGGTTTTCAAAAATATAGGATGACCCAACTGTGATTGAAAATTTATCTCCCGATCGGTATTGAGCTTTTTCTGAAGAACAAAATCCTCACAAAACGCCAACAAATCCAACTCTTCCAAAATTATCGATTGGCCACTCTCCACTCTTGCTAGTACTAAAAGCTGGTCAATGGTTGCCGCCATCCGATCGATGCTATTCAAAGCCAGCTGGATTTTTTGCTGATACTCTTCCTGAGTCCGAGGCTTTCGAATCATCACTTCCAA
>JABXHZ010000348.1 GCA_013373335.1 Cyclobacteriaceae bacterium
AAATAACCGCCTTTTGAAGCGATAATCGTATAGTCAGCTTGAGGTTCTAAGGTAAATCGAACGCGGCCGTTTGAATTGGAGAAATCCCCTCCAATTTGTTTGTTATTCCCATCATATAAAACGACACGCGCTTGGTCTAGCACTTGGTCCGGTTCACCAGCTACTCTTTGCTTGGTAAATACATTGAGCAGAACGTTGACGATTTTCGGTTTAGGGGTTTTATCCTCAAAATAATAAATATCATCATCTCCTATTCCACCTTCTCGGTTGGAAGAAAGGAATCCTTCTTTAGGGTAATTGGTAAAAAAGATCCCGAAATCATCTGCAGGGCTATTAATGTTTTCACCCAGATTTTTAATGACTTGTTTTCCTTCTTCATCCTGCTCTGCAACAAAAAGATCTAATTTCCCATACCCGGGATGACCATCCGAGGCAAAGAAAAATTTCCCATCCGGTGTAGGTCTTGGGAAAAGCTCATTTCCAGGAGTATTGATGGTCGGGCCTAGGTTGACGGCATTTCCGAAATCCCCATTGGCCAATTTGGTTGCTTTGTAGATATCGATTCCGCCATATCCTCCCGGGCGGTTGGAAGCAAAATACAATACATCGCCCTCCGGGCTAAAGGCCGGAGTGGAATTCCACCAATTTTCATCTTCGTTTACAGGAAGCCAAATAGGAAGCGTAAATCCACCCCCTCTAAAGTAAGAGGCAAATAAAGCCGTCTCCGGTAAATCTTTGGGGGAAGTCGAGTTGCCCCGGGCATAAATAATGGTATTTCCATCCGGACTAATCGCAATGGCCGCTTGATTTAATCCTTCTTCATTGGGGAATTCCGGTAAGGCCTGAATGGCTCCTACATCCACCCGTAGGCCATCAGCCCGAGCTCGGAACAGTTTGGTATAAGGGGTTCCTGTCGCGGGATAAATTCCAGAAGCTTGCCGAGCGGAAGTGAAATACAAGAAGTTTTCGCTGAGAACAGGAGCATAATCTCCTCCCGGGGTATTAAGCTCTCGATAATTAATAAGCTCATGATAAGGCCAGTAATTTTCAATACCTTCAGCTAGGTTGATTGATTCAATTTCCCGTTGCGTCCGAGCAAATAAAGCTTCATCCTGCGTGTAATTTTTGGCGTTTTCAAAAGCCTCTTTAGCCTCTTCATTTTTTTGCTGTGCTTTCAAGCTTTGGCCTAAGAAAAAATAGCGTTCAAAACTAGGGTCAATCTCGATCAGTTTTTGGTAATAGTCCGCAGAATTTTCAATACGGTTGGAAAGGCGATAACTTTCTGCGATGATTTGATTTGCCTCCTCATTTTCAGGGTCCTCCTCCAGAATCTGAGAAAACGTGTTAATGGCGTATTGATATTGCCCCGAGAGGTATTGGTCAGTTCCTTTTTCTTGTAAGCTTTTACAGCCGCCAAGAATTAGCATAAAGACGAATAGACTCAAAAAGTACTGTTTCATCTGAGGGAGTTTTGATGATCTTGTCTGAATATTACTAATTAATTTGGAAAGTATTTGTTTAACCAACTTTTAGCTGCAGGAATCCATAAAGAATTCAAATCGGCTTTGGTTTGAACGAGTGGGTTGATCACTGGGGTGTCAGAAACAATAGTGCCTTCTTGTACTTTGCTTCGAATTCCCAAAGCAGGTGCAATTTGGATTTGACCTGATTCCTTAAATGCTACTTTTCCTCGATCAGTCAGATTGATTTGGAGTAGATTCTCCAATTTTTGTATGGCTCTTACGGAGCTATCAATTGAACAGCCGCTTGTTGTAGATCGGGACTCATCAGCTGCAAGCACGATGACTTGATCTTCCAAAATTTCAAAAGAAGTCAGGATTCTGTTGCCATGTACATTCCATCCTTCACAAAAGGATTTCAATTCTTGGCGGACTAGCTCTAATTCTCTTTCGTTTAATTTTCGATCAGCTTGATATAGCCAAATTCGGCTTTGGTCGGAAATCTTTTCAAACGCTACGTACATAATTTGGATATTTTGACAAAGAAAAACCCTTTCTACCTAACGGCAAAAAGGGTCGAATTGATTCAAATTTAGATTTACTTAAATTCCCATGTCTTTGGCGATCATCTCTGCCAGATCATAAACCTTGACATCATTTTCGCGCTCTTTGTTTTTCACGCCATCAGTCATCATGGTGAGGCAAAAAGGACAACCTACTGCAATCGCTTGAGCACCAGTTGCTAAGGCCTCCTCAGTCCGCTCGATGTTGATGTCCTTTTTCCCGGGCTCAGGCTCTTTAAACATTTGAGCTCCCCCAGCACCACAGCAAAGGCCTTTGGTTCGACATCGCTTCATTTCGACCAACTCCACATCCAGCGCCTTGATGACTTCCCGAGGTGCTTCATAGACATTATTTGCACGGCCAAGGTAACAGGAATCGTGGAAGGTGATCTTTTTTCCTTTGAACTCACCGCCACCCTTAAGGGCAACTTTTCCTTCATTGATTAATTGCTGAAGAAACTGCGAGTGGTGAATCACTTCATAGTTACCTCCTAAGGCAGGATACTCATTTTTTATCGTATTGAAGCAGTGAGGACAGGCAGTCACCACCTTTTTTACTTCATAGCCATTAAGTACTTGGATATTAGCAACGGCCTGCATTTGGAATAAAAATTCATTCCCTGCTCTTCTTGCCGGATCACCAGTACAGGCTTCCTCAGGACCCAAAACTGCAAATGAGACACCGACTTTATTCAGGATTTTTACAAATGCTTGGGTCACTGCCTTGTATCGGTCATCAAAGGAACCAGCACAGCCGACCCAAAAAAGAACTTCCGGACTTTCTCCTTTTGCGGCCATCTCGGCCATGGTTGGAACTTTATATGTTGACATAATTTTAATTTACGATTTATGATATTGGATTTAGGAGTGCGGCATTAGAGTCATCCTTAATCTTGACAATTCAATCTCTCAGGGTTACAAATTTTTCAATCTGAAATCTCCTCCTCTTTAACGGAATCAGCCCAGTTGAATCGATCTTGAGGACTGAATTTCCAAGGGGAGAAACTCGTCTCCATATTTTGGAACATCGCGTTCCATTGTGCAGGCGTGCCAGATTCCTCCATTGCCACATAGCGGCGCATTTGAAGGATAATGCTCAGCGGGTCGATGTTGACCGGACAAGCTTCTACACAGGCATTGCAGGAAGTACAAGCATTCAATTCCTCTTTGGTGATATAGTCACCTAGAAGTGATTTTCCATCCTCCAATCCAGGCCCTCCTGCATCCAAGCTTTTCCCGACTTCATCAGCCCGGTCGCGTACATCCATCATGATTTTTCGGGGAGAAAGTTTTTTGCCTGTCAAATTTGCAGGGCATTCAGATGTACATCGTCCACACTCGGTGCAAGAGTAGGCATTGAGAATATTCACCCAAGAAAGGTCATTGATGTCTTTTGCTCCAAATCTCCCAATCTCTGCAGGGGTATCTGCAAGCGCATCCGTTGGAATTCCCAACATCATATTCACTTCATTGGTCACCTCAGGCATATTTTGCATTTCTCCTTTTGGTTTGAGGTTGGAATACCAAGTATTGGGGAAAGCTAGGAATATATGAAGGTGCTTCGAGAAGGTGACATAGACGGCAAAAGCTAGAATACCTGCGATATGAAACCACCAGGCAAATCGCTCTACAAATACCAAGGTCCCAGTACTCATTCCCTCAAAAAGCGGCTGAATCAGACTGCTGAAAAACAAGGTGCCCAAAGCAATGTAATGCTCATCTCCACGATTAGCTAAAATTTGATCTGTCGCGTTCATCGTGAGAATTGCAAACATGAGGATGATTTCTATTACCAAAATCAGATTACCGTCTAAGGTCGGCCAACCCTTCATTTCGGGCTTTTGGAAGCGGGGAACTTTTGTGATATTTCTTCTAAAGAGGAACACCACACAAGAAAACAATACCGCTACGGCTAGAAATTCGAAAATATTGATGGCAGCTGTATAAACTGAGCCTAAAATCGGTGCCAACAAGCGATGCGTTCCTAAAATCCCGTCCAAAATAAATTCCAGGACTTCCAAATTAATCACCACAAAGCCGACATAAATCAATAAGTGGAGGAAAGCAGGAATAAAACGTTTGAACATTTTTTGCTGTCCAAATGCCACCAAAAGCATGGTTTTCCAGCGGGCTTCAGGTTGATCATTGCGAGCTTCAGCTTTGCCCAATTGGATGTTTCGTTTCAGAAAACGAACTCTCTTGGCCAAAATGAATACAGCTACCGCTAAAATGATCAAAAATGCTACTTGAGGTAAAAAGCTCATTTTGATGCAATTAATGAATTGTGAAAACTCTTTTTAATATTTTTTTATCCGAATGATTTGTATCAAAATCACAAATACCTACCTTTGCATCACTTTATCAAAAGGTGATGTAGCTCAGCTGGTAGAGCATCGGACTGAAAATCCGTGAGTCGGTGGTTCGAGTCCACTCATCACCACCAGCCCCGAAGCAATTCGGGGCTTTTTTTATGCCCTCTCGCTTCAGATTCGTGATATTTTCTACCCAATCAATCATGGATGCAAAGTAAGAAATAGTCTGCATGCATACTATTTTTTAGACTTAATTTAAAATAAATCTAAAATGTAGCCTG
>JABXHZ010000179.1 GCA_013373335.1 Cyclobacteriaceae bacterium
ATTGGCAAATTCCAGAAATCAGACGCTTCTCCCAGAATATTGGATGAGTCCTGGGTATTATTTGGTTTTAGCCCCGACAAATGGAGCTAGTAGTTTTCAGGATTTTGGTGATTTTTTGGCAATCGAGGATTGGCCTACGCTCCTAAACTCAGGAGATGAAATCAGTCTTTTTGATTCAGATGGGAAGCTGATTGATGAAATTTCATATTCATCTGCAAGTTGGGGAGGAAGTGAGTTTAGTGGAGGAGGGTATAGTTTGGAAGTTGTAAACCCCAATTTACTTTGTAATCAAGAAGCTTTCTTAAAACCTTCCACTGACCCAAAACGAGGTACCCCAGGAAGTGCAAACGCCATTTTGGATTTAAGTCCTGATGAAACGGCTCCCCAAATTATGGGTTATTTTTTTCGGGATGAACGGCAACTAGTTATACAATTTTCCGAGTCTCTTCAGCCTAGATTCGAACTTGATTTTCTGCAATTCAACCCTTCTCTTTTATTGGATTCGATCTGGATTCAAACCAATTCTTTATTTATTCAACTGGAGGGTGAATTCCCTGAAAATCAAACCATAGAACTTCGTTTATCTTCTTTTTCAGATTGTAGTGGGAATGTTATTTCGCCGCAGGTTTTGGAAATCATCCGGCCAAAAATTGCCGAAAGAGGGGAGATTTTTTTGAATGAACTTCTCTTTAATCCCCTGAGTGGAAGTCCCAAGTTTGTGGAACTTGCTAATCCTACAGATTTATATTTAGAGATTGGTGCATGGGGTCTAGCCAACCTGGATGAACAGGGAGAAATAAATCAAATTCGAAAGCTTTCTGAAGCTTCTTTGGTGATGCCTCCTCGCTCATACTTGGCGATTACTTCGGATCCTGCCCGTTTGAAACTAGATTATCCCAAATCTTCCAATGGGCTTTTTCATGAACTTAGCTCGCTTCCGAGTTATCCTATTTCAGGAGGGATAGTGGTCTTATTGAATGATTTGGGGGAAAGAGTAGAGGAATTCCCCTATAGTGAAGAATTGCACCATCCCTTGTTGAGGAATCCCAAAGGCGTTTCGCTTGAACGAGTTTCGGTTGCCTCTCCAGCTGATTTTTCTGGGAATTGGCATTCTGCTTCTGGAGCTGAGGAATATGCCACGCCAGGTAGGGAAAACTCCCAGAGAATTCCGAGTGAATTTGCCAATGAAATAATTCAAATCGACCCGGAAATCTTTGATCCTGAAGGGAGCAATGGAAATACATTTACAACCATACGATATCAAGTCGATCAATCAGGATGGGTGGGAACATTTAGGATTTTTGATCTAGCTGGAAGAGTTATTCAAGTTCTTGCTCAAAATGAAATTTTAGGAAGGGAAGGGTTATACACCTGGACCGGTGTTGACAGTCAAGGTAAAAGATTGCGTCCCGGATATTATATTTTATTGGTTGAGCTTTTTGACCTAGAGGGGAGAGTTCAGACAATCAAAAAAACCATAGTCATTGCAGAAAGAATTTAAATTTTTCTACATTTTTTAAAACATGAAATGCTAAAAATCAGTATCTTAGAGTAATTAACACCCTAAATCATGGAACCTGGAATAATCAATAAAGCTCTCAAACAATTATGTATTGAAGAATCCAAGGGACTTGCCGAGGTAGCTCAATATTTGAAAATGAGGTACCGAATTGATAGTGATGAAATCGTGTTGAAAAAGCGATTGGAAAAACTTCTAAATCAAGAAAAAGCAGTAGCCTGATTTTTCAACAATCAATTGAAAAAAGCCGCATGATGTTGATATTATGCGGCTTTTTTAATTTTATAATGAGGACCTTTTTTCATTTAATTTTCATCTTTATAGATGAAGGTTTTCGCCTCTTCCCCAGCTTTTCGATAGCCTCTATACATTCCTTCGGAATTAAAAGGCATGGCAATATTTCCAAATCTATCAATGGAGATTATTCCTCCGGATCCGCCCATTTCTACCAATTGATTCATTACTACCTCATCAGCCGCTTCTGCTAAGCTTTTCTTTCCATAGCGAATCAAGGAGGCTATTTCGTGAGCTACTACATTTCTGATGAAATATTCACCATGTCCTGTAGCTGAAACTGCGCAAGTTTCATTATCCGCATAGGTTCCTGCACCGATAATGGGAACATCACCCACTCTTCCATAGCGCTTATTGGTCATTCCTCCTGTGGAGGTAGCTGCTGCAATATTTCCGTTTTTATCCAGAGCTACCGCTCCGACGGTTCCGAATTTTCTATCCTTGAAAAAAGGGTCTTCCAATTCCATTTCCAATAGGGAACTGTGATCTAATTGGGTTTTTTCTGTTTCTCGGATTTTTTCTAATTGTTCGAAACGAAAATCAGTGTAGAAATAATCCGAAGAGACTAATTCTAGGTTTTGCTCTACTGCAAATTGTTCAGCCCCGGCTCCGGTCATGAAGACATGGGGAGAGTTTTCCATGACAGCCCGAGCTGCGGTGATAGGATTTTTCACAGTAGTCAATCCTGCCACAGCACCGGCATTTCTATCGATTCCATTCATAATGGCTGCATCCAACTCATTTTTACCTTCATTGGTGAAAACAGCGCCTTTTCCAGCATTAAATAATGGACTATCCTCCATTACTTTTACCGATGCAATCACTGCATCAATTGCCGATCCTCCTGTTTCCAGTACGGAATAGAGTGTATCCAAAGCTTCCTTCAGCTTGGCACGGTATGCTGAATCCTGTTCAGGAGTCATATTTTTTTTGAGGATAGTTCCGGCTCCTCCGTGAATCGCCAATGCAAAATCAACCTTTTCTGTCACTTGATCTTCAACCTCCTGATTTTCAGTAGGCTGGCTACATGATATAAATAGAAGACAAAGAAAACTGGGGAAAATTAAACTTGCTTTCATGGTTTTATTTGGAGATTTCGAGGTTGAAATAGTGGAAAATATGGCGTTTCTGCCATTTTTTGTCAGGATTTTTTTCTGATCAATTCCTAATTAAATTTTTGTAATTCCTTTCACCCATGTATTTTAGGGAACTTTAAAAAACCCAGTA
>JABXHZ010000195.1 GCA_013373335.1 Cyclobacteriaceae bacterium
CCCTTACCAATGGACGCTTTTACTAAAAATGCATTCGAAAGTTTCCAGTCCAACCCAAGGGAGGGAATAAAGGGGACGAACTGGTTTCCATAATGCAATTGACGTAAGTTAAAGGAGAGATCAAGGTTTTTTAGTCCGGAAAAGTTGAGGAATTGATAAGTTTCCAATCGGCTTTCCACAGTCGAATAAGCCGAAAGGTTCCCGGAAAATAAAGACCCTCTGCTTCCCAGTCGTAATTCCCAATTCGAAGATTGCTTAAAAGTCCAGTCAGCATTTAGAAATAGACTGGAGGTCTCATTCTGTACCTGATTGAATAGTTGAGAATCTTTTACCCAGCCCGACTGTACTTCAAGAATACCTGTTTTTCCATAGGAAATATATTGAAGTGAGAGACGGTGACTTTGATCAGATTGTGTGTCCCGGGTGGAAGATCCCATCAAAGGTTGGATTTCCCTATTGGCATGATTCCACCAATAATGGGCTTTCAGTTGTTGGTTAGGGTTGATTTTCCATAGGAAATCCTGTTGAAACCCTTTTTGAATAAAGGCAGCATGATCTTGCTTTTTGACGGGAAAACCAGCTTCCGATAAATCCCTGTATTTGTATTCGTTCGGGTTGTTTTGGAAATAAACCTTTGTTTGAAAGCCTAACTTTTCTGTTGAAAATGCTCCTTTAACACCTGTTTGGTGATTACCAAAGCTTCCAAATTCTTGTGTCAAAGAAAAAGCTTGAGATGAATTGAAAATAGGGTTGCTCGAAAGATGGATTGCACCTCCTAAAGATTCGTTGCCGAGAAGGGCTCCTCCAGCTCCAAAAGTTAAATCAACCCGGTCAGCAATGATTAAAGGTAAAATAGCTAAATCACTCTGCCCCAAGGAAGGGCTATTCAATGGGATGCCATTCCAAAATAGGGCTGTATGTCCTGCAGAAGTTCCTCTGAAGTTGGGTGAGGCTAACATCCCCGGGCCATATTGCCGAACGAATATGGAACTATTTTCAGCTAAAAGAGCTGCTAATGAACGGGAGTTAAAATCTTTTAAATCCTCATTTTTCCAGGAAATATGCTTCTTTCCCCGGCCATATTCATGGTAAACCGGAGCGTCAATTTGAATTTCCTGTAATTGCAAAGTATCTGTCTTATCGGCTTCTTGGCCGAAAAGCAACAATACCCAAACAAATAAAATCATGCCTAATCGAATGAATTTGGTTCATTTCGATTCGGGCTTGAAAGAAATGGGAAGAAATGGAACGTGGGAGATAATTAGATCTCCGTTGGCATGTCTTCTCAGCTTTTCCTCCGAAAGCACAGAATCTATCAGAATTAGGCAGGTCTCCTGGCTTGTCTGACTTTTGCTACCTTCTCAAACCAACTTTAAGGTTCAATGGCATTGCTTGCAAAAGCTTTTTCCAGACATACAGTTGCGGGGACAGCTCCGGATTTTAACCGGATTCCCTTTTAATCCATAACTTCTCAGTGGAAAAGTCAGGAACCTAGTTCTGTTTCAAACTTACGTCCTTTTCTGATCTTGAAGAAAAGCATCAGAAAAAAATTTTGTACCATGAAGGGATATCACCTTACTTTGAATCTATCAAAATCGTAAAAGCTTGAAGCATTTATCAATTTCTGCGCTATTTCTCTTTCTTTTTTGGAGTTGCCAGCCAAAATCCGAAAGTACAAGAGAGGGCCTGGAAAAAATTCCGCTTCAGTATGCCAAAGGCTTCACTATTGAAAAAGGGGAGGGCTTCTGGATAGTAGAGGTACTTCAGCCTTGGACCGGGGCTCAGGAAAGCTTTCGGTACTTAGTTGTCCAAAATGGGATTCAAATACCCACTTTCGAAGTTGATGCGGTGGTCAAGTTGCCATCCAAAAAAGTAATTGTTACTTCCACAACCCATATTCCTCATTTGGACCTATTGGAAGAGACCCATGCTTTAGTAGGGTTCCCGAATTTTGATTTAATTTCTTCCCCAACAGTTTGGGAGCGGATAGAAAAGGGTGAAATCCTAGATTTGGGTTCAGCCCCCACAGCAAATATTGAAATGGTCATTGATCTCCAGCCTGATTGGATCATGATTTCGACTTTAGGAGATGATCTAAAGCAGATTCAACTGTTAAAACAAGCCGGGATTCCAGCCTTGATCAACGGGGAATATGTAGAGCAGCATCCTTTAGGAAGAGCTGAGTGGATTAAGTTTACAGGGGTTCTATTCGGGAAATTCGATGAGGCGGAGAAGATTTTCCAAACCATTGAGAATTCTTATTTGAGCGCTTTAGAATCTGTGAAAAATCTGGACAAAGATCCCAGACCAAGTGTTCTCTCGGGTGTTTTATATGAGGATAGTTGGTTTGCTCCAGGAGCCGATAGCTGGGGAGCTCAAATCTTAAATCAGGCTGGTGGTGATTATGCCTTTTCGGATCAAGCTGGTACAGGTAGCATACCCCTCAGTTACGAATTTGTGATTGATCGTGCCATTGAGTCAGCCTATTGGATTGGATCAGCGGATTATGAAAGTTTAGAGCAAATGAGGCAGTTGGAGCCTAGTTATCAAATTTTCCGGGCATTTCAGGAAGAAAAAGTTTTTACTTACAGTAGAAAAAAAGGGCCTCGTGGAGGACTGGAATATTTTGAATTGGGCTATGTAAGGCCAGATTTAGTTTTAAAAGATCTGATCAAAATCCTCCATCCGGATTTGCTACCTGACTATGATTTGTACTTTTATCAACAGTTGAATGAAAAGTAACAGAATCACCATACTTTTTGTGGCCTGTCTGCTCTTTTTGGGGTTGATGTTTTTCCTCAATCTGAGCCTGGGTTCTGTTAAAATTAATGTTTCGGATGTTTTTTGGGGACTCTTTACAGATACTTGGGAAAAGGCGTCTTACCGCGAGATAGTCCTGAATTTTCGGCTTCCCAAAGCTCTGGTGGCGATTTTGGTCGGTATTGGATTGAGCCTCAGTGGTCTCCAAATGCAAACTTTTTTTAAAAATCCCTTGGCTGGACCCTATGTCTTAGGTATCAGTTCAGGGGCAGGTTTTGGAGTTGCTATTCTGATACTGGCAGGTTCTGCATTAGGGTTTACGATTGGAGCGATTTCACCCTGGAGTACTGCTTTTGCAGGAGTAGCAGGGGCAGGAGGGATTTTACTTTTAGTAAGTGTGGTGGCTTGGCGTGTTCGCGATAGCATGACCTTATTGATTGTCGGGGTCATGTTTGGGGCGACTGTTTCAGCTTTGATTTCGGTAATGTCATATTTTTCACAAGCGGAATCTCTGAAACTGTATACGATTTGGTCCCTGGGAAGTCTTGGAGGGCTTGGTTGGAATCAGGTTGTCATTTTGGGAGTTTTGATTTTGGTAGGATCCTTCCCGGTGATTGCTTCCACACGATCCTTTAATGCCCTTCTTTTGGGGGAATCTTATGCAGAAAGCATGGGAATTCATCCAGGAAAACTTCGGTGGTTGGTAATTATCAGTACGGGGATTTTGGCTGGTGGTGTTACTGCCTTCTGTGGCCCAGTAGCCTTCGTTGGCATTGCCGTCCCGCATCTCGCGCGTTTGTTATGGAAAAGCACAGATCACCGTATTCTATTTCCAGGATCTGCTTTGGTTGGAGCCGGACTTTTATTGCTATGTGATACAATCAGCCAATTACCGGGTTCTGCTCAAACCTTACCTATCAATGCCGTCACTTCTTTAGTCGGTGCTCCTGTTGTAATTGGCTTGGTAATCAAGAGGAACTTTAGCAAAGAATTTTAGATGGAAAAGCAAGTTCTCAGTGGCAAAAACCTTTCTCTGGGTTATGAAAGCAGAAACCAACGCAAGGTGGTTTTGTCCAACTTAGATTTTGAGTTGGTTTCTGGACAGATGACTTGTCTTTTGGGGCCGAATGGAGTGGGGAAGTCTACCTTAATAAAGGCCATTATGGGGAAAATTGAGCCTTTCTCCGGATCATTGGAATTGTTTGGCACAGCTCCTACTTCCTATCATCGGGATGCTTTATCTAAGAAACTTTCTGTGGTTTTAAGTGAACCTGTTTTTCCGGCCCAAATGACAGTGGAACAGCTGGTAGCTTTAGGCCGAACTCCCTATTTGAACTGGTCGGGGAGGCTTTCGGCAGAAGATAAAAAACATGTTTCCAAAGCTCTTGAAGCAACTAAGATGGATTACTTAGGTCAGGAGCGATTGGGAGAATTATCCGATGGTCAGCGACAAAAAGCAATGATTGCGAGAGCTTTGGCTCAAGATTGCCCGGTCATGGTTTTGGATGAACCCACCTCCCATTTAGATTTGGTCAATCGATACGAGATCATGCAATTGCTTCAGGAGATTGCCAAAATCAAAAAGAAGGCAGTTTTGGTTGTTACCCACGATTTGGATATTGCCATTGAGACGGGGCAGCAGCTATGGATTCTCAATTGCGGAAGCCCTTTAATTTCAGGAACACCTGAAGATCTCATCCTACAGGGGGAAATCAATCACTTATTGCCATCTGAAAAATATTTTTTTGATCCCAAGAGAGGAAAAGTTGTTATGCATCACGAAAAGCCCTCAATTCAAATTGAAGGGCCCGATGAATTGGTGTATTGGGTAGAAAAGGCACTATTAAAAAGTGGAAAACCCATTCCAAAAGATTCTATCAGAATTTCCGGAAACCCCTTTCGAATTTTTTGTAA
>JABXHZ010000225.1 GCA_013373335.1 Cyclobacteriaceae bacterium
AATCCACCTAAAGCAGACGAGGTTCCGAATTGTGCCGAGACAGGGGTAATTGGTGTGCTGCCAGGAATCATAGGAAATCTGATGGCAATGGAAGCTATCAAGGTTCTGGCTAATTTTGGTAGCCCTTTGAAGAATCGAGTTCTATTCTACCAAGCAAAGACTACTAGCTTCTATGAAGTTCAGATTAAGCCAAATTTGAATGCGCGTAAGCTGATGCCAAAAAACCTGAAGGAGCTTTCAACTACAGCGTATGAATTGACCTGTGTTGGACTTCCTGAGATAACTTGGGATGAACTTCCATTAGAGATTCCTGCCTCAGCTGCATTGGTGGATTTACGGGAATGGGATGAATTACCGAAGCTCGATAAATGGGAATCACTTGCCGTTCCTTTTTCCCAACTTGAAGAGAATTCTGATACAATTAATGAAAAAGACTTGATTTACTTTTTTTGTCAAAGTGGCATTCGAAGTCTAAAGGCGGTGCGGCACTGGCAAGAAGTTTTTCCTCAAAAATCGGTATTTTCGATTCGTGGAGGAATTCAAGCAATTTTGACCAAAGACCAACATGGAAAAACAAAGAACTCCTAAAAATATTTTCGTTCAAGGTCCCATAAGCCCTGAAAAAATCGCGAAATCCATCGCTAATCATCAAAGTAAAACAGATATAGGCGGACACTCTATTTTTCTGGGACAAGTCAGAAAGGACCAAAAGGAAAATGGAACGGTAGTCGCCATTGAATACACCGCCTACGAAGAGATGGCACTTCAAAAAGCCTTTGAAATTCGGGAAGCAATCTTTGCCAAATACCCACTCAATTGCATGCATATTTACCACAGTTTGGGAAGGGTAGATGCAGGTGAATTATGTCTATTTGTTTTCACCTCATCCAAGCATAGAAGAGCTGCAATGGATGCTTGTGATGAATTGGTTGAGCGAATCAAAGCTGAGCTACCCGTTTGGGGCAAGGAGTTACTTGATTCGGAAGAGCATGTTTGGAAAGTGAACCAATAAACCCAGATACGGATGCAGATAAATATGAAATTTTGGAAAAAGCTTACTCCTGAGGAGCGGCTAAATCGAGTCCAACGAGCCCTTAAGGAAAATGTGGATTTCAGTAAGGATGCAAACTTAGGCTATCCAGCATCTAGGCTTGATGAGAAAGTGTTTGCCAATGAATCCCTTTTTCTTCGGGAAATGCCGGTTTTGAATACCTACATTGCCAATCCAAATCATATTGGTTGTCATACTTTTGGAACCTCCGAATATTCATTCAAAGGGACTCAGGAAATTGAACGTGAGGTATTGGACATGATTGCGGTCGATCTTTTTAAAGCAGAAGAGGGAACCTATGACGGATATATATCTCCGGGAGGAACTGAGGCCAATGTTCAAGCTATGTGGATCTACCGAAATGAATTCATGAAAAAGCATGGAGCCAATCTGGAGGAGATTGTGATTTTGGCTTCGGAAGACACCCACTACTCTATCCCCAAGGGTGCTAATCTTTTAATGTTGGAATGGATAAAAGTCCCGGTGGATGAAGTTACTCGGGAAATAAGTAAAGAGGATTTTCGAAATACCGTTAAATCAGCTCTGGGAAAAGGTAAAAAATACTTCATTCTGATCGCCAATATGGGAACCACCATGTTTGGATCTGTAGATGATCCTGAATTAATGACTGAAGTTTTGGATGAGTTTGAGGTGCCTTACCGTCTTCATATAGACGGCGCTTATGGTGGGTTTGTATTTCCTTTCTCGGAAGGAGAAAACACCATCAATTTTAACAATCCGAAAATTTCCTCCATTACCATAGATGCTCATAAAATGCTTCAGGCTCCATATGGAACTGGTATCTTTGTTTGCCGAAAGGGATTGATAGCAAATGTATTGACAACGGAAGCTCAGTATGTGGAAGGGATGGATCTGACTCTTTGTGGAAGTCGGTCAGGTGCTAATGCTGTAGCTGTCTGGACGATTTTGACGACTTATGGCCCTCATAAATGGTTTGAGAAAATATCTGTTCTGAAAATGAGGACCAATTGGTTGTGTAAGCAATTGGATTTATTGCAGGTGCCCTATTTCCGTGAGCCTGAAATGAATATTGTGACTATCCGGTCTTTTGCTGTACCAAAAGAAATTGCACATAAATACAATTTGGTTCCTCAGTCCCATGATGAGGGAAACAAATGGTATAAGATTGTTTTGATGGACCATGTAGAGATCGAACACCTAAAAGATTTCATTAATGATTTGTCATCTTTTAAAAAGGTTCCTGTCGAATAATTGATTCTTGCTTAATCCCGCCTCTTTGGCGGGATTTTTTGTAAACGATTGAAATTTTAGACTAGTCGAAATTATCAATCGTTTGCATTAATTTTTTGATTCAAATCTTTTTGAACATAGTTTTTCTCCGATTAAAATTTGGTAAGTTCAAGTTGGCTTAGAAGCCTTCCTGGTACTATTAACCCTTTTAATCCCAAACTAACCTAGGTTTTTATGAAAAAACCGCAGCTTTCTTTTTCCCAAATCATTAATATGAATGTCGGTTTCTTTGGCATTCAATATAGTTTTGGTTTGCAGCAAAGTGCTGTGAATCCAATTTATGATATGCTGGGAGCAGCTCCTGATGAAATTCCAATTTTGAATTTAGCGGGACCGATGACAGGACTTTTGATTCAGCCTATTATTGGGGCATTGAGTGATAATACCTGGAGCCCAAAATATGGAAGAAGAAAGCCTTTCTTCTTTATTGGAGCTTTGTTCTGCAGTATCACCCTCTTTTTCTACCCATTCAGTAGTTCGCTTTGGATGGCGGCTGGTTTGCTTTGGATTTTGGACGCGGCCAATAACACGGCGATGGAACCATATCGGGCTTTGATCGCTGATAAATTACCAGATGATCAATACAGTACCGGTTTTTTAACGCAAAGCTTCTTCACCGGTTTGGGCATCACCTTAGCCAACGTCTCCTTGTTTATTTTTCAAAAGTACATCACAGGGACGTGGGGTTCGCTTCCCTATTGGGTTTATGCCTCCTTTTTCTTGGGTACTATTTGCTCTATTGGTTCGGTCATGTGGAGTATTTCGAAAACCCCGGAAATCCCTCCCAGTCCTGAAGAACTGGTAGCCTTGAAAAAACGCAATGAAGGAATGCCTCATCCGGCTATACAGTTCTTTCTCTCTATTTTGACGACTTTGGTAGCCTATTTGGTCTTCTTTTTTCTATTGATCCCAGCCATTTTCTCGAAAGGATTGATTAAGCGAGTTTTGGAAAAGACAAAATCAAATCCAAAAACTCGGGTTCTCTTTGCTCAAAATGTGGAGATTATTGAGTCTATCATGGTGATGCCTGGTGTGATGTGGAAGCTTGCCTTGATTTATCTTTTTCAATGGTATGCGCTCTTCTGCTATTGGCAAAATGCAGCAAAAAGTATTGCCCAGTCTGTTTGGAATACCACCCCGACTGGAGACCCAAAACTTTACGAAGAAGCAGTGGGATGGACAGGTTTGGTAAATGGATGGTACAACGTGGTTACCTTTTTATCTGCCTTCTTTTTGGCAAGTATGGCCCGAAAATTTGGACCAAAAAAGGTCCATTTTATTTGCTTGCTTATGGCAGGTGTGGGATTAATGATATTTCCCCAGCTTACCAATAAATATGCGCTTTTCATTCCAATGGCCGGATTTGGGATAGCTTGGGCAAGTATGATGGGCGTTCCTTACCTCTTGGTTGTCAATGAAATCCCGAAAGAGCGTTATGGTGTTTACATGGGTATTATCAATATGATGATTGTAATTCCCATGATTCTTCAAACCCTAACCTTTGGGGTAATTTCTAAAAATTTCCTGGGAAATGATCCTGGATTAGCTATCGTGTTTGGTGGTGTTTTATTGATTATTGCTGCAATAGCCACCTTAAATATTAAGGAAAACAAGAGTGTTACGATCGATCAGCCTATGGCTGGAGGAGGTCATTAATGTTGATTGAACGATTCATGGATAAGGATTATATGCCTTGGGATGCCCTGCTACAGGAATTTGGGATTCGCGCTACTGGATCACATAGGCTTTTTTTTCAGCGATTTCAGGAAGGAATAGAAAATCTTGAATCGCTCTATAGATCTATTTATGGAGATTTCTCCGAATTCGAAGATGTTTTCGAGGAACTGCTTAAATCGATTATTGTCGCTTACCTAGAGCGAGGACAGGATCTCAAGAAAAGGGATAAAGCCAAAGAAAAAGAAGGGAATTGGTTTCTAAGCAATCAATTAGTAGGGATGAGTCTTTACGTCGATCGTTTTGCTGGAAGCCTGAAAGGCTTGTATGAAAAGCTTGATTACCTCGAAGAACTAGGGGTTAATTTTCTACACTTAATGCCACTTTTTGAAAGTCCTGCAGGTGAAAGTGACGGAGGATATGCGGTATCTGATTTCCGAAAGGTAGATCCGAAATTCGGCGATTTGAAGGATTTGATGGCTGTTCGGAAGAGTATGCATGCTCAGGGAATGAATTTGATGTTGGATATTGTCCTTAATCATACCTCCCATCGACACTCTTGGGCAGAAAAAGCCAAAGCAGGGGAGAAGCGATATCAGGATTATTACTACATGTACGATAATCGCTGGATCCCCAATCAATACGAGGCAGCGATGCCTGAAATTTTCCCAGAAAGTTCCCCGGGGAATTTTACTTGGTGTGAAGAATGTCAAAAGTGGGTAATGACCGTTTTTCATCATTACCAATGGGATTTGAATTACCGAAATCCCCACGTCCTTCGGGAAATGCTCGATAATGTTTTTTTCTATGCCAACCTTGGAGTTGATCTTCTTCGAATTGATGCTCCGGCTTTTATTTGGAAGGAGACTGGCACAAGTTCTCAAAACCTTCCCCAAGCCCATCAATTATTGCAGTTGATCAAAGAGGCGGTTCGCATGGCTACTCCTGGAATGGCTATTTTGGGAGAGGCTATCGTGGCTCCTGAAGCGATCATGGAATATTTTGGAAAGGGCGACCGGGTTGGAAAGGAATGTGATTTTGCCTATAATGCTACCCAAATGGCTCTCCAGTGGGATATGTTGGCCTCTGCTGATACGAGGGTAATGTTGAAGGCTCAGCCTATACTCCAGCAGAAGCCTTGGGGTACTAGCTGGATTTCTTATACCCGTTGTCATGATGATATTGGGCTAGGGTATGATGATTACATGATTGCTCAAACAGGAAAAGATCCTTACCAGCATAGAAACTACTTAAAGGATTATTACTCAGGTAAATTCCCGGGTAGCCCGGCCAAGGGAGCACTTTTTTCCAGCAATCCAAAAACGGGAGATGCACGAATTTCAGGTTCTTTGGCTTCCCTCTGTGGATTGGAATTTGCCCTTTTTGCTCAAGGTCCTGATCAAATCCAGCTTTCCATTCAAAAAATTCTGTTGATGCAGGCTTTTTCCATGTTTACCGGTGGATTACCGATGCTTTATTATGGAGATGAATTGGGGTATTTAAATGATTACTCCTTTTTACAGGATCCGGCAAAAAGCTATGATAATCGCTGGATGCATAGGCCTATAATCGACTGGAAAAAGGCTGAGCTTAGAAAAGAAAATGGGTCGATTGAAAATCAAGTATTTGCAGGTACTCAAAAACTCATCCATATTCGGAAAAAAATACCTGCCATTGCAGATCTGAATAATATCCGATGGATTCAACCGTATAATATTCATGTGGCTGGGTTCATTCGGGAGATCGAAGATCAACGAATTTTTGTTATTGGAAATTATTCTGGTGAAACTGCGTATTTGACTTGGTATGCCTTAAAGGAGTTTGGTTTTTCACCCCATGAGCTATATGATCATTGGACCGAATCAACCATTCAAGTCGGATCTGATGATAATTACCTGATTTTGGAACCTTATGGTTTTCGAATTTTTGAGGTAAAAGATTGAGAAGCTATCCTTTTAGAAGCGTCGAATTTCTGATCTTCAAATCACTTTGTATTTCAATTTTCTCATCACTTAGCGGGCTGTTATTACTTTGTAGCGATTCGATGAGTAATTCGGTAGCTCGAAAACCGATGAGGTATCCATGCTGTTCCACAGTGCTTAATGATGGCTGCATGACTTCTGAGATTTTCCAATTACTAAAACCCATGACACCCACTTCTTCGGGGACTTTTCGATTGTGTTCTCGTAAGTAATTCATTACTCCAAGAGCCACCTGGTCGGTAATGCAAAAAATAGCATCAGGGGGATTGTTGCTTTCTAGTAATTGCTTGGCAAATTGATACCCTTCTTCTTCGGTGATTTGCTGGCAATGCGGTATCCATTCAGGATGTTGTTCCAAATGATGATCACTTAAAGCCTGTCGATATCCAGCAAGTCGATCTATTGAGTTTCGAACATTTTCAAGTCCATTGATATGTGCTATTTTTTTATATCCTTGATCAATCAAATGCTTAACGGCTCCATAGGCTCCTTGGTAATCATCGGTAATGACTTTAGGGGTCTTTAGTTTTTCTGAATATTTATCAAACTGAATGACTGGTTTGCCTTCATCCAAAAACTCCTGAATATGAGATACATCAGACGTTTCATTGGAGATGGAAATTAACAAACCGTCAACGTTTCCAGCGAGCAATCCATGACATGCATGCATTTCCAGTTCTGCTTTTTCTTCAGTTTGACTGATTAATAATCTATATCCCTTTTTATTGGCAGCTTGTAGAGCTCCGCTGATGATTGAGGAGAAGTAATAATGAACTACTTCCGGTACAATCATACCAAGGGTCATGGTCTTATTTTTTCGAAAATTGACGGCAATGGAATTAGGGACATAATGGTGCTTTTTAGCAAATTCCTGGACCATTTTGATGGTTTCTTCCGAAATCCCAGGATACTCATTTAATGCCCGAGAAGCCGTCGAAACTGAGATGCCTAATTCTCTTGCAATGTCTTTTAGCGTAATGCGTCTTTTTTCTGACATATGTTTGACAGTAAATTCAAGATATGGTTTTTCAGATCAATGAAACGCCAATTTTACTTTTCTGATAGCACTCTTCCTTCCTGATCCAAAATAAGATCTTTGGTTTGATTATTTTTTTGAAGAATAACCCGGATTCTTGCTTTTCCCTTTTCTTCAAAAAATCTAACCTGTCTCACTTCAAATCCAGGATACTTCTTCAATAATCCTTCTTCAACGATTTGAGGAAGTTGGTCTTCATAAGGAATGGTATTTGAAAATCTAAATTCGTCCGATAATTCATCCTTGTAATCCCGAAAATCATTAATCCCATTTTCGCCTTTGGTGAGTTCGAATTTGTCATATAGCTCTCCAATTGCTGTATATGACTCAAAAAGAAGCTTGTTACCTTCTAGGGTGATTACCTGAAAAAGTTGTGTGTTTTCAGCTGCTCGATCTCTGACAGCACCCCATTCTTCCCATCCATCAGGTTTGATTCCATACATTTTCCCACCGCTGACGGACACAACATAGACAGTTCCTGTTTTGTCACGCATGTTCATGCCATTCATCACGTTTTCCCCGGGAGATACTCGGCCACGTCCATAACTATGATCATGGCCCTGAAGCGCTAAATCCACCTGATATTTGTCAAAAATGGGCTTCCAGAGCTTTCTCAATGCCTCATTGTCTCTCCCTGCAGAGGCTGAAAACAAGGGATGATGATAGCTGACAATCACCCATTTTTTTGTATTTGACTTTAGGACTTCCTCCAGCCAAGCTGCTTGAAGTTCATGGTCCCGGTTACTGTCTAGGAAAATAAATTTGGCATCGGGATAGTCTACGAAATAGGCGGTTTCTTCCAGCCCTTTGGGGCCATTAAGAGGGAAGCTAAACTGAGGTTTCCACTGAATGGAAAGGCTTCTTTTTCTGCTTTCTCGATCTGCTTCGTTTAGGTAATTGTATTCATGGTTTCCAGGCACTGCCAAAGTCGGCAGCATACTGTGAATAAATCCACCAGCCGTAAACCACTCGTGCCATTCTTGTTCCCTATGTGCATAATTGATCAAATCTCCAGCATGAATGATAAAATCAGCATCGGGAGCCTTGCGGTAACCTTCCCGAATTAATCTTGCCCAAAGTTCCAAAATGTAATTTTGAGCATCCCCTACATAGAGAAAGGAAAATTTTTCGCCAACCTTGTCGCTAGGGGTTTTAAACTGAAACCATTCTGACCATCTTGTGCCATCCCCAACCCGATAAGCATAGACGGTACCTGGTTTCAAATTGGAAAAAGAAACGCTATGGTAGTTGGCATTTACTTCGGCAGTTGCAATGTGAGCTGCTTGTAGTTGTTCTGTTTGGGCTTTTTGGGTACTGGCATTTCTCCAGAATTTCGGAGCAGCAGTCGCTACAGCTATTTCTGCAAAAGCTTCCTTGATTTCTGTATTGGTTCGCCAATTGATTCGAATTTCTCTAGAGGCATCTTCTCCAAAACTCAACACAATTCGGTCAGGATATTCAGAAGGTTGACTCCAATCAAATCCAAATTTCGGTTCCTTATAAACCCGAATTGCTTGAGCTTGCAATGAAAATGACCCAATAAAAAGAAGGATGAAAAAGAAAGGCAAGGATTTCATGATAAGGCTTTTTTTCCAAGTTAAGGATTTTTGGGAGCATTTTGGACCCATTTATTTTCAGCCCTAATCTATGTTTTTTACATTACTCGATTAGCTATTGCTTAAGCTTAGGATCTTTTCTCGAATCCAGTTTTGATAAAACTGATAACAAGATTGGCTAAATTCCTGACGTTCGGTAAGGGGAGAATCATTTGATATAATCAATGCATCTTTTTTGATCCAATCTTTTTGAATTCCATCTAGCTCCTTTCTGATGTTTGGAAACAGCTGATTTCTGTTTTTATCGATCAAATCATGAAGCTTTTTGGCTTGCCACCAAAGCGAATCATCCAATTGTGAACCGGGAAAAGTCAGAAATTCGGAATTGATGCCGAAATAAAAAGGCACATAGAGGCTAAGGCAAGGATGGGGAGTTCCGGTAAGCCAAATGGTATGCGGTTGGTTTTGACGAATTTCTGCAACCATACTCCCGGTAGTATCTGAAGGATTTGTCAAGCCTGTAGCATGCATGCAGATAGAAGATGCAGCGCAATTTTTAGGGTGAAATTTATCGTCGGGGATATTGTGGGTTCTAAGTGCCTTCATAAACTTCCAGTTGTCCAAAAGGCCGGCTTGATTTTTCAGAAGACCCTCGGTAGTGGCTTTTCGAAGGTTTGCTTTGGAAAAGTAAGTGTAGAGAAAATCTGAAAAGCGGGATTTAAAGCCCTTTTTTGATCTGAAAATAGCCGAAACATGGGTTGCTTCTTTTTCCAAAAAAATTTCGTCATAGTCTTCATCCAAGCTTAGACAATTAGAAATACTCGCCCAAGACTTGATTTTTTTCCAAGCCCAGGATTTTCCTGCTGTTTCCAAAATATAAGCCTCTTTTGAATCCGCGATCAGGAAGCTATTGTGATAAAAAAAGTTTTTGTTTTCGTATCCTCCGCAGGCATCTTGTCCATAGGAAGAGAGAAGCTGAATGATTAGATTTTTAGCTTCGTCAGCTTTCTTGCAACGTTCTAAGGAAAGCCGAAGAAGATCCATTCCGGTTAAGCCTGAATTTTTCTTTTTGAATTTAACCTGGGTAAATACCGCCTCATTTCCAATAGTCAATCCCCATTCATTGACCCCCATTTCGGCTCCCCACATTTGGAAAGGTTTGGAAAGAAAAACCTCCCAGGTTTGCTGAACTTTGGGGATAGAAATAAAGGTGCATTGTAGGCTTTTTTCTGTGTAGATTTTTCGAGGGAAATGACGGATTTCCTGTGCTTCTAAAGGTTCCCGATCGGAATTTTTACCAAAGACTAAATTTTCGGAAAGGGTATACTCACCACGAGCGGCCAAGGTATCACACATGCTCTAAAAATTAATTGACCAGATTCCTGCTCGTTCTGCCGGAGTCAATACGAGCTGTTGTCCATTTAGTACAGCAAGAGGTTGACCATCAGCACCCAAATCCCAGAGTTCACCTCTCAGGAATACATTCATGCCAATTCGAGCCTTTGTTTGTGTTATTCGGCCAGGGAGAGCGTATTTGTTCCAGGCCTCCCACTCACTGATAGTCTCGATATCATTAAGATTGGTTCCAACAGGTGCAGGGCCACCGTTATATCCTTGCCATGGATTTTTCATTCCTTCATCACCTGTAAGGTAAGAAGGGACCAAAATGATATCCGCTTCTGACTGATTAGCTACCTGATAAGGCTCAGGATACCAGCTGTCCGCACAAATAAACAGAGCAGTTTTACCCATCGGAAGATTGAATACGGGAATTTTTTCAACTGATTCTCCGCTTACGAAAGGAATTTCCGATTCGATAGGAAAGGCCTTCAAAATAGGTTCCCCGATAATTTTTCCGTCAGGACCAAAGATGAAAGAAGCATTATAAAGCGGTCCCCCTTTATCGATATACAATTCGCCATCTACCACGGAAGGTTTTGGAAGAATAATACTCCCAGCGGCAATGTAACAGTCAAATTGCTGGGCTAATTGACTGAAGGTGTTAAAGTAATCCTGAGCCATATTCCGGGCCTTCATACGAAATAAGGCGGCAGTGGCTTTATCGGATTCATGCGTTTGAAGGTAATTGAGCGAAAAGTCAAATATGTTCGAAAGAACCAGCGTCGACATGGCATCATTCAAATTATCCTTTTCTGCCAAGACATGTTTTTCACCGGATAAAACCAACCAAGTTCCGATGTACTCAGGCAATAGAACAATGGTATTTGGGCTGATAAGCCTTGATTTTCTGGATACATCTAGATACAGTTCTAATTTCCTAAAGAATGTCTCCTGATCCAGGTAATCTTTCGCTATCATGTATGGCTGTATTCCTAAGATATTGTTTTGTAGGGAGTCACTGGGGTTCACTTCTTCTACAATATCCAGAAAGGTTTCCGGTTGATCGGGAGGATAACTCCTACCCGCAAAAGACCAAATAAGCCAGAGAAATATGGCCAATAATATTGAGGAGACTAAGAATCTTCTCACGCTCATACTTTTTCTTTCTTTTTCTTCTCGATGATTTCCATTGCAGCGGATTCTCCAGCTTGCACAGCCCCTTCTATGTAGCCATGCCAAACGGTTGCCGCCTCTGTGCCTGCAAAATGTAGATTTCCTTCGGTTTTTCGGTACGCATCCCGCCAATTGGACCATGCTCCCACAGGCATCAAGGCAGCGTAGCAACCTTTGGACCAAGTCTCATCACTCATGGTGAAATCAATGTATTGGATGGGCTCGTTCGCTTTGTCTCCAAAGTACCGAACCAATTGGGAAATCATTCTTGCTTTACGATCTTTTTCGTCATTGCTAAAATAATCATCAGCACGATTTCCAATCATAAATCCCATTAGAATTCCATATTTCCCGTCTACAGGGGAACAATCAAAAAGGGTTTGATGGGTTAGCGGATCATCGGAAACTACCTGTCCACTGAAATTCGCATCTCTCCAAAAAGGGGATTCATATATCATAAAACACTTTCCAACCCGACCCATAGGATATTGATCCAAAAGTTTTCTTTTTTCTGAGCTGAGTCCCGGTTCAAATTGAATCCTTTTTAATAGAGGTGGAGGTACAGTTAGAATTACATGGTTTGCAGAAAAACTATTTTCTCCTGAAATCACCTCTAGCTCCCCTGTTCTCTGAATGATTTTGTCTACAGGGCTTTCAAAAAGTAGATGCTCGCGAAATGCAGCTGCCATTGCTTCAGCAATTCTTTGCATACCTCCCACGATCCGATGTTGTTGGGCTCCATTCTTAATATTGATCAAAGTTTCGAGGGATGTTCCCGAGCGGATATAGAATAAGGCATGAAGTAGCGATAGTTCGGTTAATTCGCAAGCAAAAATCGTTTCACATCCAATTTTAATTACCTCAAAACAGGATTTGGTTTTGGAGTTTTTTCGGAGAAAATCTTCTAGAGTAATTTGATCCCATTGTTGAGCTTTGGGATGAGACCAGGGCGATTGAACATTAATTTGCCTAGCCATCCGTTCAAGCTTTCGCATAAGGATATCCAAATTGATCAAAGAAATAGGATCCATTTTTGGGATAATCCCTTTATAGGTTCGGATTTTACCTCGAAGATTCAGGATGTTTTTCCCTTCATCATAGGTCTCGAAATAGGAAATTCCGTATTCCTTGCAGAGCTCATACATTCTGTCTTGGGTAGGCCCAATCCATTGACCACCTAGATCAACATATAAATCATCTTTTAAATACCGGGTGAAAACTCTACCACCGATTCTATCTCGGGCTTCTAGAATTTTAAAGGAAATTCCGGCTTCATGTAATTTTTTTGCAGCAGCAATTCCTGAAAAGCCTGCTCCCACAATGATAACTTCCGTGCTGGGAATTTTCATGAAAGAAATATAGAGAGTTTTTCAGACTCTCCTAAAATAATAAGCCGTCTAAAACAGGTTTTCCGATTTGACTTTTGTCATTAAAAAATACATTGGCGTTGAAAGACAGAGTGAAAATTTTTCACTAGGCTTATTGATTGATTAAAAAATTTCGGAATTCGTCCGTGTTGAAATTACTCATTCCTTCTTGGTAAAAGACGATTTTCCCTTCGGGATTGACTACGAGTGTGGTTGGGATAGATTCACTGAGTAAGGATTTATTTAGGCCATAACTAGCATGAACGGCAGGAAAGGACCAGGATTTTCCTTCAATGAAATTCTTACTTTTTTGAAAGTCGTTATCTACCCCTATCATTAAGAATTCGAGGTTTTTTTGGTCCTGAACTGATTTGTATAATTCAGATATATGCGGCATTTCTGCCCGGCATGGACCGCACCAGGAAGCCCATAAATTGATGAAAATCGTCTTCCCTTTGTAATCAGAAAGACGAACTGTTTTCCCATTAAAATCCTGAAAAGTTCCTCTGTAATCAAACTCTTGATTAGTCAAATCCACCCGCTCCAGATTGGGTTTGATCAACCCAGTGGAAAGCAAAACCGATTGAAGTGCTCCCTGTACAACAGGCAATAAACCAGTGAAATATAAGAATGCAAAAAAGGCTAAAATCAGCCCCCAGGATTTAATTTCTTTTTTCCAATCCATGGTCATGAAGTACGATTTATGAAATATAAATTACTGTTGGTGATGAAGTTTTTTGGTGTTTTTTAAATATTGAATCTATAATAAAGAGTGACAAATTGAATAACGTCCTTAAAATATTACTGCTTTCTACCCTTTCAACTTTCCCACCTTACAATCTTCTCACTCTCCAACTTTAATTTTTCAATTTTACATTCTTAAAATCAGACCCTTAGTGACAAGCGCTACATTTCCCGCTTTTTGTCTAAAAAAGGACTCCTATCTTGCGGGAAATTTGAAGTGAATTTGACCGAAATCATGAATTATTCCCACAAAATAGCCGAAGAATTACAGGTAAAAAATCATCAGGTTCAAGCCACCATTGACTTATTGGACGGGGGAGCGACTGTTCCTTTTATTTCCCGCTATCGAAAGGAAGTTACAGGCAGTTTGGATGAAGTGCAGGTAGCTACCATTCGGGATCGAATCCAACAGTTGCGTGATTTGGATAAGCGCAAGGAGGCTATCATAAAATCCATTGAAGAGCAGGGAAAAATGACTCCTGAACTTCAAAAGGCCATTCAAGAAGCTGAAAACATGGCTCGCTTGGAAGATATTTATTTGCCTTACAAACCCAAGC
>JABXHZ010000201.1 GCA_013373335.1 Cyclobacteriaceae bacterium
TAGGATTCAAAGGTCCAACCTGCGACATGGGGAGAAAAAACCACATTCTCCCTACTTGCTAATTTTTCGAATTCTGACTTTTGCTCCAGCGTGAATTTTTGGAATTTCTCATTTTCCAACACATCCAAAACCGCCCCTTTCAATACTCCTTCGTCCAAAGCCTCATTTAAGGTTTTAAAACTGATCACCTCTCCTCTTGCTGTATTGATAAGCCAGAAAGGTTTAGCAAAGGATTGAAGTTCCTCCAAAGTAAAAAAACCTCTTGTTTCATCAGTCAAGGGCACATGAATACTCAAAACATCAGCTTCTGCTTTCAGCTTTTCCCAGATCACTTCCTGAACCTGATTAGTTCCAAAATCGAACTTGTACTTATCGTAAGCAAGTACTTCCACACCAAATCCCCGAAGACGTTTTGCAAAGGCTTTTCCCATATTTCCATACCCCATGATTCCAACCGTCTTGCCTTTTAATTCATATCCTCGATTACCTTCTCGATCCCAAACACCTTTCCGAACCTGATTATCTCCTTGAATCAAATGATTAAAGAGCGCCAAAAGTCCTCCGATAGCATGCTCAGCCACGGCATCACGGTTTCCTTCCGCAGCATGAAAAAGTTGGATATTCCTTTCACTTAAATAATCGAGATCAATTTGATCCAAACCTGCTCCAGCTCTAGCTATGAACTTTAGATTCGAAGCATACTGCAAAAGATCCTGATCCATGGGTGTCTTTGACCGAATGACTAAACCATCAAATTGATCGATTTGATCCTTAATTCCCTGTCTATCGATTTCAGGAGCATTAACTACCTCATGACCGTCCTTCTTCAAAAGCTCCACAATACTCGGGTGCATTTGATCGATTATCAATATTCTCATGGATTACAAATTCAATAAATACATGGCCACCCCGAAATAAACGGCCAATCCTAATAGATCGTTGGTGGTAGTAATAAATGGCCCGGAAGCAATTGCCGGGTTGATCCCAAAACGGTTTAGAACAAGGGGAGTAACTGTCCCCATAAATGAAGCCAATAAAACCACACAAAACAGAGCTGTCCCCACTGTGATCCCAAATATGGGTTCAAATCCATATAAAAAGACAACCACTAAGAATACAAAAACTGCAAGAAGGAGGCCATTGAGCACAGCCACTAAGGTTCCTTTGACAAAACGCTGCCAAGGGGTATCATCAAAAACTGATTTAGATGCGAGAGATTGAACAATTAAAGAGGAAGCTTGAATCCCAACATTTCCCCCTGTTGCCGCCACCAGAGGAATGAAAGAAGCCAAGGCGAGGTATTTATTCAAACCATCTTCAAAAAAACCGATGATTTTAGCCCCCATCAGGCCCCCTATTACCCCAATCAACAACCAAGGCAACCTGGCTTTGGTAATCATAAATACAGAATCAGATTCCTCAATATCACCGGAGATACCGGCCATCGCTTGGATATCTTCATCAGCTTCTTCCTGGACTACGTCCAAAATATCATCGACTGTAATCCTACCGACCAACTTGTTTTTAGCATTTACAACAGGAACAGATTCCAAATCATATTTACGCATTATCAAGGCAACTTCTTCCTGATCCATGTATGTCGGAACAGAAATTACCTCAGGTTCATAAATATCTTCGATTTTGGTATTTTCTCCGGCCAAAATGATCCTTTTCAACGAAACCCTACCCAAGAGCTGCTGACGGTTATTGACCACGTAAATGGAAAATATTTTTTCCACGTTTTCGGCTTGACGACGGATTTCATTGATAGTTTGAATAACATTCCAATTCTTATTGGCCCGAATGAATTCCTTAGCCATGATACCCCCTGCAGTATCTTCTTCATAGCGAAGCAGGTCAACAACATGGTCAGATTTCAGGCGGTCTTGAAAATTGGAAATTACTTCCTCCCGTTCCCGCTCACCCAGAAGATTAAGCAAATCCGCTGCATCATCCGAGTCCATCAATTCAATCAGGGAAGCGATTTCAGGGTTTTCCAATTCCCTCAAGACCTTCCCCAGGTTACCTTCATCCAACTCAATTAAGATGTCGGCAGCAACTTGCTTTTCGAGCGCACGAAGCACATAAATAGCCTCATCCAAAGACAATTCATCCAGGATTGCTGCAACATCCGCCTCATTGACTCCATCGAGTGAATCCTTGATGAAATCCAAATCCTGATTTTCAATGCCGTGACGCAGGCTCTCAAGATATTCTTTCGAAAGTTCAAATTGCTTAATGATGTCCACGGGAAGCTTGGATTTGTTGGGTTAAAAAAACAAAATCAGCCACATCCAATTGCTCAGCTCTTTTGTCCAGCAGGGAATGTGATTTCAAGGATTCTGGAAGTTGGAAAGATTTCAAGGAATTTCGCAAGGTTTTCCTACGATTTCCAAAACCTCCTTTTACAACTTTTATAAATAGTGATTCATCACAATCTAGTTTTTTTGTTTGATTTCGAAGAAGTCTAATAACTCCAGATTGAACTTTTGGCGGAGGATTGAAAACGCCTGGTGATACCGAAAACAGGTATTCGATGTCATAAAAGGCCTGCAGCAAAACAGACAGAATTCCGTAGTCCTTATTTCCTTTTGGAGAAGCTATTCGCTGAGCCACCTCTTTTTGAAGCATGCAAACCACCTCAGTTACCTGATCTCGATATTCCAAAACTTTAAAGAAAATCTGGCTGGAAATATTGTAGGGAAAATTGCCCGCAATTGCAAAAGGTTCTGAAGACCAATTACTTAAATCCATCTTAAGAAAATCTCCCTCAAGAATATGACCTCCCAATTGAGGGAAATTCTTTTTCAGATAAGCAATCGATTCTGTATCTATCTCGATCACGTAAAGTTCTTGCGGGTTCTCGAGCAAATACGCCGTCAACACACCCATTCCAGGCCCTATTTCAAGCACCTTCTTGGCGTCCAAGTGACCTGTAACCGACCGAGCTATTCGCTGGGCAATGCTCAGATCGGTCAGGAAATGTTGTCCCAGATGTTTTTTGGGTCTGACTTTTTCCATCGAATAGCTCCGGTAAAAATTTTATAAATTGCAGCCTAAAATTAAGACAATATTCCTAAAGGCCTACCTTCGCCTTGTTTTCTGCAAGGCGATTTTTGAATGATCTTATGACAGCAAAATCAACCAAACCCATTATTGGGATTAGTATAGGGGACATTAACGGTATCGGGGTGGAGGTCTGCATGAAGGCACTCCAAGATAACCGGGTCCACAAAAATTTCACTCCCTTGATTTACGGCCACGGCAAAGCTCTAAGCATCTACAAGAAAATCTTGGAAATGGAGGGATTCAACTTCCTCCAAATCCGAAATTTTGATGAGATCCAACCAAAGCGAATCAACGTCATCAATGTAGTGGATGAGTGTCCCGAAATTATGCCGGGGGTAGAAACCCAAGAAGCGGGAAAATTAGCCTTGGAAGCTCTTCGGCAAGCAGTGGATGACCTGAAAGAAGGAAAAATCCAGGCACTGGTTACGGCTCCCTTAAACAAAAACAAAATCAATTCTGAAGAATTAAAGTTTGTGGGTCACACGGAATACATCACCAATGCTGTTGGTGCAAAGGAAAGCTTAATGTTTTTAGTTTCCGATAGACTCCGGGTAGGTTTAGTGACTGGTCACATGCCCCTGGCAGAGGTAAGCAAAGCTATCTCGGTAGAAAAAATCAAACGAAAGGCTAATTTGATGCTGAAAAGTTTGGAGCAAGACTTCGGGATCAACCGACCAAAAATTGCAATTCTGGGATTGAATCCTCACGCAGGAGAAGATGGGTTGTTGGGAAAAGAAGAACAGGAAGTCATCCGCCCGGCGATTAATCAACTCAAGGAAGAAAACAAATTGGTCTTTGGCCCTTATCCTTCCGATGGATTTTTCGGAATGATGCATCAAACAAAATTTGATGGAATTTTAGCCATGTATCATGATCAAGGCTTGATTCCATTCAAATCTATGTCCTTTAGCGATGGGGTGAATTTCACAGCAGGATTGCCGGTGATTAGGACTTCGCCGGACCATGGAACGGCGTATAATATTGCCGGAAAGGGGCTTGCTGATGAAGGCTCTATGCAGGCAGCGATTTTTCTGGCTTCTGATATCCTGAAGCAACACCATGCCGAAATGGAAGAATCAGAAGAAAGCGAGTAAAATATATCTTGCAGAAAATTTCAAATACATAAAAAAATAGCTATTTTTGCGGTCTTAAAATCGAGAGAAGCATCGTGAAACTCCTGCAGCACTTTGATATTGAGGTTATTAAATACCGAGAGGGTGCTCATGAACTGGAATTCCAAGTCACCGATCGGTTTTTTGACGAATTTGAAGACAATGATATTGTCAAAAAAGGCAATTTGGCCGTACGGGTCAATTTGGACAAAGGAGTCAACCTGATAGAAATGGATTTCAAAATCCAAGGTTCGGTTCGGTTAACCTGTGATCGAAGTTTGGAAGAATTCGATTATCCGCTGGATATCGAAGAATCCATCATCTTTAAATATGGCTCCGAAGAAAAAGAAATTGATGAAAATATTTTCATGATCACGCGGGATACACCCAGTATTAATGTAGCCCAGTTGATTTATGAATTTATCATTTTAGCAATTCCTGCGAAAAAGATTCATCCTGACTTTAGAAATGAATTGGATGAAGAAGAATCTGAAGCCGAAGGTCAGTATGTTTATTTTGATTCTGAATCAGAAAAAGAAGATGAATCAAAAGACGATGAGCCGGAAAGCATCGATCCCAGATGGGAAAAGCTAAAAAAATTAAAATAACGAATCTGAAACTCTTAAATCACGCATAAAATGGCACATCCTAAACGAAAGATTTCTAAAACCAGAAGAGATAAAAGAAGAACTCACTACAAGTTGGAAGCTCCTGGTTTGGCAAAATGTCCTACCACTGGTGAAATGCACCTTCCTCACAGAGCATTCTGGCTAGACGGAAAATTGTACTACAAAGGACAAGTTATTATTGAAAAAGAGGTTTTGGCATAATTCCAATCCTTCTAATCCTAAAAATCCACTTCCCTATCGAAGTGGATTTTTTGTTTTTAACATTAAATATAATTCATTACATATCAGGCATTTAGCATTTTGCAAATGGAATAATTTTGGTGGTAAGGGGCATTTATGATATTTTTGGCCTTATTTACAAAAAACCTTCCAACCTAAAGAATTTACAGCCTTCTCGAAGGCTATTCTAACCCAATTCGAATGGAGAAAATTAAAGCCATGATCACCGGTGTTCAAGGATATGTTCCTGAATACCGATTGACCAACAAGGAGCTTGAAAAAATGGTGGACACCAACGACGAATGGATCACCACCAGAACAGGCATCAAAGAAAGAAGAATTTTAAAAGGGGAAAATCAAGGTACCTCGGTCATGGGCGCAGAAGCCGCTAAAGGACTTTTGGAAAAAACCAACACCGACCCCATGGATGTGGAAGTTATTATCTGTGCAACGGTAACACCCGACATGCCTTTTCCTGCCACAGCCAATATTATTGCGGATAAAATCGGTGCCAAAAAAAGTTTCAGTTTTGACATTTCTGCAGCTTGTTCAGGCTTTCTCTATGCCTTACAATTAGGTGCGCAGTTTATAGAATCCGGTACGCACAAAAAGGTCATGGTAATTGGTGCAGATAAAATGTCATCCATTGTCGATTATCAAGACCGTACGACCTGTATTTTATTTGGTGATGGAGCCGGAGCGGTATTGCTAGAACCAGCAGAAGGGGATTTAGGAATTAGAGACGCTATTCTTCGCGCGGACGGTTCAGGCGAACCTTACCTGCATATGAAGGCTGGAGGAAGTAGAAGACCAGCCAGCCATGAAACGGTGGAAGCACGGGAGCATTATGCTTATCAGGAAGGCTCAACAGTATTCAAATTTGCTGTAACAAATATGGCTGATGTAAGTGCTGAAGTCATGGAACGAAATGGCTTGCAAGGAGATGATGTGGCTTGGCTTGTACCCCATCAGGCCAATAAGCGAATCATTGATGCCACAGCCAATCGCATGGGAGTCGGACCTGAAAAGGTAATGATGAATATCGAGCGCTATGGAAATACCACCGCAGCCACTATCCCGCTTTGTCTTTGGGATTATGAAAAGCAACTAAAAAAAGGTGATAATCTTATTCTGGCAGCATTCGGTGGAGGATTCACCTGGGGAGCTATTTATGTGAAGTGGGCATATGACCCTAAATAAATCAGTATAAACTCAAATTTTACTATGGCAACGACAGCAGATTTTAAAAATGGACTCTGTCTAGAAATGAATAACGACATCTGGAGTATTGTGGAATTTCAGCATGTCAAACCAGGAAAAGGAGCAGCCTTTGTCCGAACAAAATTAAAAAGCCTAAAAACTGGTAAAACCCTTGATAAAACTTTTAATGCTGGGGAAAAGGTTACTACTGCCCGAGTAGAAAAGCGCCCACACCAGTTCATTTATAAGGACGATATGGGCTTTAATTTCATGGACACCAATACTTTCGAGCAGATTCTAATTCAAGAATCACTTATCGAACGTCCAGAATTATTGAAAGAAGGACAGGAAGTTGATATTTTGGTCCATGACGAAACTGAAACTCCCTTATCAGTTGAATTGCCACCTTTCGTGGAACTGATGATTACCTATACAGAACCTGGAATTAAAGGAGATACTGCAACCAATGCCTTGAAACCAGCGACATTAGAAACCGGTGCAACTGTAATGGTTCCGCTTTTTGTGGATCAAGACACCATGATCAAGGTTGACACTAGAGACGGTTCTTACTCCGAGCGAGTAAAATAACTTCGAGCTACAGGTTTAACCTGTAGCTTTTCTTATATTATCGAACTACTAGCCTATGAAGGCCTTAATTTAAAGACCCTATGAAAGCAAAAGAAATTCAAGAACTGATCGATTATATCTCAAATTCCGGTCTTGCTGAAGTAAAGATTAAAACGGAAGAATTCGAACTTTCCATTAAGAAGTACGCAGACCAAAATATTCGAATGGTTGAAGCTGCTCCGGCACCTGTACCAGTAGCGACTGCTCCTGCACCCGCCCCAGCTCCTGCGGCAGCTGCTCCTGCAGCAACTCCTGCAGAACCTAGCTCCAACCTAGTTGAGATCAAATCCCCAATGATCGGAACTTTCTACACTAGCCCTAACCCTGACTCTCCGACATTTGTCAATGTAGGTGACACAGTAAAAGCTGGTCAAACAGTTTGTATCATCGAGGCAATGAAATTGTTCAATGAGATTGAATCTGAAGTATCAGGTAAAATCGTGAAAGTATTGGTTGCTAATGCTTCTCCGGTTGAATATGACCAACCCCTTTTCTTAGTTGATCCAGCTGGTTGATTTTTCACAAAACCCAATTAATTGTGTTCAATAAAATATTAATAGCCAACCGCGGAGAAATTGCCCTTCGAATTATTCGAACATGCAAGGAAATGGGCATCAAGACGGTTGCAGTATATTCTACGGCAGATAAGGATAGTTTGCATGTCCGATTTGCGGATGAAGCAGTCTGTATCGGCCCAGCTCCTAGCCGGGAATCATATTTGAATATTCCCCGCATTATCGCAGCAGCTGAAATCACGAATGCAGATGCTATACATCCGGGTTACGGTTTCCTTTCTGAGAATGCTGAATTTTCCAAAATCTGTGAAGAATACGGTATCAAGTTTATTGGTGCTTCTCCAGAGATGATTTCCAAAATGGGAGATAAGGCTACTGCAAAAGCTACGATGAAAGCTGCTGGAGTTCCTACAATTCCCGGTTCTGAGGGATTGTTAGACACCGTGGAGCAGGGCATCAAGCTAGCCAATGAAATGGGGTATCCTGTTATTCTAAAAGCTACTGCAGGTGGCGGTGGACGAGGGATGCGGATCGTAAAAGGAGATCACGAATTCCAAAAGGCTTGGGACGATGCCAAAATGGAATCCGGTGCTGCCTTTGGTAACGATGGCTTGTATTTGGAAAAATTCGTAGAGGAACCTCGACATATAGAAATTCAAATCGTCGGAGACAGTACTGGTAGAGCTTGTCATTTATCCGAGCGAGACTGTTCTATCCAAAGAAGACACCAAAAATTAGTAGAAGAAACTCCATCTCCTTTTATCACTGAAGAACTTCGAAAGGCGATGGGTGAAGCCGCAATTAAAGGAGCAGAAGCAATCGGCTATGAAGGAGCTGGAACCATTGAGTTTTTGGTTGACAAAGACCGAAACTTCTACTTCATGGAAATGAATACCCGTATACAGGTAGAACATCCAATCACAGAAGAAGTAACTGATTTTGACCTGATCAAGGAACAAATCAAAGTTGCTGCAGGAGAAAAAATCAGCGGCAGAAATTACTTTCCAAAGCTGTATGCGATGGAATGCCGAATCAATGCCGAAGATCCTGCAAATGGGTTCCGTCCTAGCCCCGGTAAAATTCAGAACCTTCACTTACCCGGTGGCCGTGGAGTCCGTGTAGATTCTCATGTTTATGCCGGGTACGTCATTCCACCAAATTATGACTCCATGATTGCCAAGCTAATCGTGAGTGGGCAAACAAGGGAAGAAGTAATTGTCCGAATGAAACGAGCGTTGGAAGAGTTTGTGATTGACGGGATCAAAACTACCATCCCTTTCCACATCGCTTTGTTGGACAATGAACAATTTAAAGAAGGTAACTTCACAACCAAATTCTTGGAGACTTTTGATTTTTCAGTTGTGAAAAGTTAAATCAACCAAGCATTAAATCTCTAGAAAGCCGTCCAAAGTGACGGCTTTTTCATTTTTTACCTCTCCCTTTTTCATTCTTCCATTTTATTTCTAAAACCAAAAATCTTTTTTAATTTTTTTCCATAA
>JABXHZ010000027.1 GCA_013373335.1 Cyclobacteriaceae bacterium
GGTACAACACAGATTACATAGGATTCAAGGAATCTTTGGAAGAATGGCTGGATGAAAAGCCAAAAAGTGCTTTGATCCTAGGGACTGGAGGAGCTTCCAAAGCGGTAAAAAAGGCTTTGGAAGATTTGGGGATCCCTTTCCAATCTGTATCGCGATCAGCCTCATCTGATACTCTTTCATATGAGACCTTACATGCTCAACCAGAACTTTTGGAGGAGAATCCGCTTATCATTAATTGTACTCCATTGGGTACATTCCCAAAAACTGACAGCATGCCCGATATCCCAGTCGCCTACCTTTCTTCCAAAAACTTAGTATATGATTTGGTGTATAATCCCAATATCACGAAACTAATGCAAGCTTGCCTTGATAAGGGAGGAAAAGCAAAAAACGGCTTGGAAATGCTGGAAAGACAGGCGGAAGCTGCCTGGAAAATCTGGAACTCTAAGTAGTTTTCAATCAATTATCTTTCGGGGAATATCTCTCGGCAGCCGGGTCAATAATTCATAATTGACCTGTTGGGTAGACTCTGAAAAGGAAGCAACGGTAATTTCTTTACCTTTTTGCTTGCCAATCATCACTACTTCATCTCCGATTTGCACATTTTTGACATGGGAAATATCAACTGCAATCGCATTCATCGTGACTGTACCTACAACCTGGCAGTGTTTTCCCCCTATCAAAACCTGACCAGAATTACTTAACAGGCGGCTGTAACCATGGCCATAGCCCACTGGTACAATTGCCAAAAGCATATCTTTCAATGCCATGAAGCTATTGCCGTAGCCGACAAATTCCCCCATTTCCACTTTCTTCAAACTCATGACCTGACTTTTCCAGGTAATTAATCGCTTAAGAGGATTCTTATTGGTAGAAGGAAGATCTTTCAACTTGGCAAAGTATGTCTCCTTGGTCGGCCAAAATCCATACCCGGCAATTCCAATTCGCACCATATCCATAATAGTTTCCGGAAAAATCAGGGTTGCCGCAGAGCAGGCCGTGTGATAGCGATTAAAAAACAGATTGTTTTCAGATAAATAATTTTTGAAATCATAGTAAACAGCAATCTGCTTTTTGACTCGGACATAATTACTCACGCTCTCTGCACCCGCATAATGGGTACAAAGCCCTTCCAAAATCACCTGATCTTTTCCTTGGTGAAGAACCTCTACGAGCTTTTCCCTATCCTCCCATTCAAAGCCCGTTCGATGAAAGCCGGTTTCCAACTCCACGTGAATTTTAGCAGGAATCCCGATTCGATTGGAAACTTCAATCGCCTGTTCCAGGCGCTTAAAATCAAATACATAAAAGCTTATATCCGAACGAATCAAATCCTCCAACTCCTCCTCGTACAGCATCCCCATTATCATGATTTCGGATTTTTTGGTAGAATGCTTTTTCACAGTCCAAGCTTCATCCGAACTAAAAGTGCTAAAATGTCGAATTCCTGTTTTCTCTGCTATTTGCACGAGTTGGGCAATTCCATGTCCATAGGCATTACCTTTCACCACCGCAGAGATGGTTGGTTTGGGTCCTATTTCAGAGCGGATGTACCGGATATTTTGACGATATGCTTTAGCACTAATTTCAAGTCGGGAGGTGGGAATGCCAGTTGGAGTGTTTTGCATGGCAAAAAATAAGACCATTCCGAAGGAAATCGCAAACCTTTTCTACTTTTAATACAAAGTTGAATCTATGAAACCTGAAGAAAACCTCATCCGTTGCCCTTGGTGCCTATCCTTTGCTGATTATATCCGCTACCATGATGAAGAATGGGGTGTTCCAGTTTTTGATGACAGAGTTCACTTTGAATTTTTGATCTTAGAATCTGCCCAAGCAGGTTTGAGCTGGGCGACGATTTTGAAGAAGCGGGAAGGCTATCGCAAAGCCTTTGCCGATTTCGATTACCAAATCGTAGCAGAATTTCCGGATAATTATGTTGAGGAACTGCTTCAGGATCCGGGAATCATCCGAAATAGATTGAAGATCCAAGCGGCCATCAACAATGCCCGACGCTTTATCGAGGTACAGAAAGAATTTGGTTCCTTTTCAGACTACATCTGGTCCTTTGTTGGAGGGAAACCCATCCAAAATCAACTGAAAAGCATGAAAGACGCACCTGCTACCTCCCTAGAATCAGACCGATTGGCCAAAGACTTGAAAAAAAGAGGTTTTAAATTTTTGGGAAGCACTACTATTTATGCCCACATGCAAGCTACCGGCTTAGTGAATGATCACTTAGTCGGATGTCACCGATATGAAAGTATAAGGCAATTAAGCGAAGGCAAAGAATACTAGCCAAACAATAAATAGTATCGGAAGCAAAATCGGCAAGGAGAATCGGATAATATAGCCGAAGAATGAAGGCATCTTGATTCCACTTTGCTCAGCAATGGACTTCACCATAAAGTTTGGCCCATTCCCAATATAAGTCATCGCACCAAAGAATACGGAAGCGATTGCAATTGCCATCAATTCAAAAGCGGAATCATGAAATCCGTCAGCCGCGAATTGTCTTACCTGTTCAATATTGTTAATTGATGCTCCCTTGGAAGCCATAGCCGCCGCTAGGAAGTTGAGGTAGGTCGGGGCATTGTCCAAAAAGCCGGAGAGAGTACCCGTTCCCCAATATAGGGTGTTGTGGGTTATCAATGCGGAACCTTCGGGAGATTTGGCAAAATTGCCAACTAGCTCCAAGGCTGGCATCATGGTACCAAAGATTCCAATGAAAATAAAGGCAACCTCCCGAATTGGTTCAAAGTTGAATTCGTTTCCTTTGATGGCCCGCTGATCAGCAAATTTGTAGGAAAAGAAGGCTACCGAAAGCATGATGATTTCCCGGATAAAGGAGAATTTTTGACCATCATATTCAATGGCAGGTACCCACTCAATCACATTGGGGTCAAGGAATACCGAACAGATGACAATGAAAAGCCATCCGAAATTTCTAGACCCTATTAGGGAAAACTTATTAGTATAGGTGGTTTCTTCTAATTCAGAATCATCTCCTGCTCGGCCAAACTTTCGATCGATAAAATAAAAGGCTGCGGCCAATACAATCAAAGCAAATACCCAAGCAGGCCAGTTATGCTCCAAGGTCCAGAAGAAAGGAATCCCTTTCAAGAAACCCAAGAACAAAGGAGGATCACCAATAGGTGTTAAAGATCCACCCACATTACTCACCATGAAGATGAAGAAGATAATGTGATAAGCTTGAATGTTTCCTTTATTCAATCGGATAAAAGGCCGAATCAATAGCATGGAAGCCCCAGTTGTACCAATCAAGTTGGAAATCAAAGCACCAATCATCAATAGACTGACATTGGCCATAGGGGTGGCCTTTTTATCTATCTCTATCAAAATCCCTCCTGAGGCGATATATAAAGAAGCCAATAGGGCAATAAACTGCACATATTCGGCCAAGGCATGTACCGGACCGTGGACATTATCCAATACAAATAAATAATAGAGAACTACCAATAGTGCGAGAGCAACAGCGATTTTTGGGTAATTGTGATGCCAAAAGTTCTCGTAAAAGAGTGGCCCTGTAGCAATCATCAATAGCAGAGCAACAAACGGGATCACTAACCATCCCGGAGGTGAATGATGCGCTTCTGCCTCACCATGCTCACCGGCAGCAATTTCACCATGAGAAGAATCTTGGGAATGATTCACTTCTCCAGAATCTTGATGCTCTTGGTCAGCAACAAATTCCACGGCAACGGCATCATTGCCATAGCTTTCCGTCGCCATGATTCCTTGAAAAAATAATATTCCGAAAAGTAGTATGACTACTGGTATAAAATTCTTCATTTCTTGATTCTAGGTGTGCTGCATTAGATTCGGGATAAAATTAAGCAAAATATTTATTGCTTAATCTTTCCCTCAGAGCTTTGCTAAGCTACTGATTTTGCCGGAAATCGCCCAATCCAAAATGGAGAAAGCCCACCGGAATTAATCAAAAATTAATACCTAGCGGGCTTTCTAATCGCATATTTTTACACGAGTTGAGCCAAAGCTATTTTAAAGGAGCTTTCAGACAGTTTGGTTTTGTCTGGGTTTTGGCTGTGTGTCTTTCGAAGAGCTGTTTCAATAGTTTGGCTTACATCAGAGAAAATCGCCTCGTCCGTAACCTCTACCTGCTCACTCATCAAATAAGCAAAGACCCGAGCCATTCCGCAGTTTGCAATAAAATCTGGAATAACAGCCACTTGACTATCCGTCCAAGCTGCTATAGGTCCGAAGAAAATTTCAGGATCTGCGAAAGGCACATTGGCTCCACAGGAAATCACTTCCAGCCCAGCCTTGATCATGCGATCGGATTGATCTTTTGTAATCAAGCGGGAAGCGGCAGCTGGTATAAAAATTTCACTCTCCAGATCCCAAATTTTTTCATTGATTTCATCGAAAGGAATCAAATTATCGGCTACCAATTGATTGCCTTTTCGGGTAACGAATAGTTCTCGGACTTCATCCAAGGTAAACCCTTCCTCATTGATCAAGCCTCCGTTTTTATCGATGATTCCTACGATTTTAACTCCTTCCACTGCCAAAAAGCAGGCAGCAGCAGAGCCTACATTACCCCATCCCTGGATCACCGCACGTTTTCCTTTGATATCTCCACCCCAAATTTCATAGTAATGGCGTACAGCCTCTGCCACCCCATATCCGGTAATCATATCGGCCACGGTGTACTTTTTAGGACCGTTAGGGGTGTATTTAGGATCTTCCAAAACTTTAGAAACACCTTGTCTAAGCTGACCTATCTTTCTGATTTTTTCAGGTTCAGTAGCATGGAAATGCCCATTCACAATTCCTTCCTGGGGATGCCAAATACCATAGGATTCAGTAATCGGAATGACTTCATGAATTTCATCCACATTCAAATCCCCGCCCGTTCCATAATAATTCTTCAGAAGCGGAGTGACGGCTTTGTACCATCGCTTCAGAACCTCATCTTTTCTTGGATCATTTGGGTCAAAATTAATACCCGATTTGGCTCCTCCAATAGCAGGACCAGAAACGGTAAACTTCACTTCCATGGTCTTTGCAAGGGATTCCACTTCTCGCTTGTCGAGCCCTTTACGCATTCGAGTACCCCCTCCTGCTGCCCCTCCACGAAGGGAATTGATCACTACCCAGCCTTCAGCTTCAGATTCTGAGTCGGACCATTCAAAAATGATTTCAGGCTTTTTATTTTCAAACCTTTTTAGTAGCTCTTGCATGTTTATTTGGGTTTATATCTGTGGCGCAAAAATAGAAAATTATCCAGCCTGACCCAGAAAAAATCCATGAGGGGAACTCATTCCCTTCCAAACTCAAAATCAGCCATA
>JABXHZ010000105.1 GCA_013373335.1 Cyclobacteriaceae bacterium
AGGCACTGCTGGATCGAAGGATTCCGGATACTTAGTTTTTAATAGCTTATTGAAAACATCATGGCGGGCAGAAGTCAATCCATTACTTCCCATCCCTCCGTTATATTCAGTTTCATAATTTGCTTGGCCATAGGAAGCCAATCCTACTATGACATCACCCGCCTGGATTCGATCATTTGAAATCACTTCCTCTCGGGGCATTCGGCAGGTCACAGTGCTGTCTACAATTACCGTTCGAACCAAGTCTCCAACGTCAGCCGTTTCTCCTCCGGTTAGAATGGCGTTCACCCCATTGTCTCGGAGCATTTGCAAGACTTCCTCAGTGCCTTGGATGATGGCTGATATAACTTCTCCCGGGATAAGATTCTTGTTCCTTCCAATCGTGGATGAAACCAAAATATTGTTAATAGCTCCTACACAAAGGAGGTCATCAATATTCATGATGATGGCATCCTGAGCAATTCCTTTCCAAACACTTAAGTCTCCTGTTTCTTTCCAATAGAGGTAGGCTAGTGAAGACTTTGTGCCTGCTCCGTCTGCATGCATAATGTTGCAGAAATCAGGATCATTTCCGAGCGTGTCTTCAACGATTTTACAAAATGCTTTGGGGAAAAGGCCTTTGTCAAGATTTGCGATGGCCTGATGCACGTCTTCTTTGGAGGCGGAGACACCGCGCTTCATATAGCGCTCGTTCATGGAGATTTGGGATTGGTTACCAGGGGACAAAGTTAAATATTCCCATTCATTGAGGAAGGAAATTGTAGGAAATATGTACTTGGTGAAATACTGCTTTGCTGAAATACGATTTATCATATACCGTGGAAATACATCTCGCCTCTCTCGTGTAATGAACCTTAGGCGAACTAGGGGCTCCCATAATAAAGAATTGCTTTCAACCTATGAGTTTGCTTCAGCACTCGCAGTAAAAAAACCTAAATGGTTAGGGAAATTGCCTCGCTATGAGATAAACTACTAATTACCACTCACTATTTACTACTTACTCCCATTTTCCCACTTCAAGCCCTCACTCAAACATCTCCTCAATTAATTGAGTATAGAAATCCTTCACGTCCATTCCAATTGCTCGTACTTGCTGGGAAATTAGACTTGTTTCTGTTTGACCTGGGACCGTATTGATTTCTATAAAGAAAAACTTGCCTGTTTCATGCTCGAGGAAATAATCAATACGAACGGCCCCCTTACAGTTTAGCTTTTCATAAACCTTTTCAACGATTCGTGCCACTCGGGCAACCTCCTCTTCGTTCATTCGGCCTGGAGTAATTTCTTCCGTCACACCTGCGGTATATTTTGCTTCAAAATCAAAAAACTCTTTGCTACTGACGATTTCCGTTGCCGGGAGAACAGTGATCTTTCCTTTTCCTCGAAATACACCTATCGAAAATTCCCTGCCGGAAACAAATTCTTCAACCAAAACTTGCTTGTCCTCGGCAAAGGCTTTTCCCAGGGCTTCAGGCAATTCATCCCAAGTTTTGACTTTGGTCATACCGATTGAGCTTCCGCCATTATTGGGTTTAATGAAAAGGGGAAGCTTAAGCTCTGATTCAATCCGATGTCTATTTTGCTCAGAATTTTCAAAAAGTTGGATGGACTTGGCAATGTTCAATTCCGGGATATCTGCCACAATGGCTTTGGTGTAGCCCTTGTTCATGGTGATGGCCGAGGTCAATTGGTCACAGGTGGTGTAGGGGATTCCCAACATATCAAAATAACCTGCCAATTTTCCGTCTTCTCCCGGAGAGCCATGAAGAATATTGAAAACCCCATCAAAGGTGATTTTTTCATCTTCAATTTTTACGCTGAAATCATTGAGGTCAACTGGTGTTTTTTCCCCTGAAGCCGATTCAAAATACCAATCGCCTGGATATATAAGAATTTTATATACATCGTAACGATCCCGATCGATGGTTTTTTCGACAACTGCAGCGCTTTTCAGTGAAATGACGGATTCGCCGGTGAATCCTCCTGTTACCAAGGCAATTTTTTTCTTCATGCGGGGAAAAATTTCTATACGAAGTAGGAAAATTAATAGATATGCAACAAATATTATTCACTCTTCGACGATTCAAAGAAAAAACCGCTCCAAGGGACTCAAAGCCCTTGGAGGGTGGTAACTGCCGTATTATATTCGCCGACTACTATCGATGTATACACCCAAAAATTACTTTGAATATGAGTGAAAGCTTGAAAAAAGGCGGTTTTCTTTTTCTTTTCTTAATCTTCGCGGCGATTGGCCTTCAGGCTCAAGCACTGAAGAAAGTGACCTTGGAGGATGTCTTTAAAAAAGGCACCTTCTCTCAAAAGTCAGTCTACGGGATCAATTGGATGAAAGACGGACAATACTACAGTTCTCTCGTAAATCGTGCTGGCTTCCCGGCGGTTGTCAAAATTAATTTGGCTACGGGAGAGGAAGAAGCAGTCTTACTCGATGGAAGAGCTCTTGGAGTCAACTTTTCTTCCTACTCTTTCAATTCCGATGAGTCCAAAGCGTTGATCGCAACCGATGTGGAATCCATCTATCGACGATCCTCGAAAGGTATTTTTTACGTGGTTGATTTGGCAACAGGGGAAAAGCAACAGCTGATGAATGGAGAGAAAATCTCCTACGCTACCCTTTCTCCTGATAATGATAAGGTTGCTTTTGTGAAAGACAACAACCTTTATATGGTGGAATTGGCTAGTAATAAACTAACCCAAATTACCGCTGATGGAGAATGGAATAAAATCATCAACGGTGCTGCGGATTGGGTGTATGAAGAGGAATTCTCCATGGCCCAAGCATTCAAATGGTCTCCCGACGGAAAGAAAATTGCGTTTATTCGATTTGATGAGACCGATGTCCCCGAATTCAATATGCAGCTTTGGGGCAAACTATATCCAGAGGATTACCGATTCAAATATCCCAAAGCGGGAGAAAAAAATTCAGATGTAAGCATTCATGTTTATGATTTGGTCTCTGGCCAAACCTCAAAAATGGATGCGGGATCCGAAACAGATATTTATTTGCCTCGGATCTATTGGACTCAGGATCCAAACCAACTTGCCTTTATTCGCCTCAATCGTCTTCAAAATCAATTGGATCTTTTCCACGCAAATGCTTCTACCGGAGAGAGCAAATTAATTCTGTCTGAGAAAGCGGATACTTATGTAGACTTGGATTTCAATGATAATTTACAATACCTGAGTGATGGCAAAAGCTTTATCCGAACTTCAGAGCAAGATGGATTTAAGCATATCTATCATCATGCGATGGATGGAAGTCTAATCCGTCAAGTGACTTCAGGGCCTTGGGAAGTTTCCGAACTGGTAGGAGTGGATGAGAAAGCCAAAAAAGTATACTTTGTTTCTACGGAAGTTTCCCCGTTAGAAAGAAATTTTTATGTGATTGATTTATCAGGTAAAAACAAAAAAGCATTAACTCCAGCAAAGGGGACCCATAGTATTAATATGAGTCCAGACCATCGCTTTTTCATTGATTACTTTTCTACAACAGATTCACCGGTCGTCGTGACATTAAATGAGGCTTCTGGTAAGGAATTGAAAGTACTCGAGGAGAATACTGAGTTGAAAGAGCGTTTGAAAAGCTTTGCCTTAGGGGAAAAAGAATTTTTCAGTTTCCCTACTGTTGATGGGACTGAATTGAATGGGTATGTGATCAAGCCTGCAGACTTTGATCCTAACAAGAAATATCCCGTTTTGATGTATGTCTATGGGGGACCAGGTTCTCAAAATGTGCGGAACTCTTGGGGCGGAACCCGAGATTTCTGGCATCAAGCCTTGGTTGCGGAAGGTTACATCCTGGCTTGTATAGATAATCGAGGTACCGGTGCTCGAGGAAGGGATTTCAAGCATGCTACCTATGCCAATCTTGGTAAGCTCGAAACCATTGACCAAATCGAAGGTGCCAAATATTTCGCTAAGCAGCCCTTTGTGGATGCTAGCCGTATCGGAATTTGGGGATGGTCTTATGGTGGGTACATGTCTTCTTTGGCACTAATGATCGGTAATGACGTGTTCAAAACTGCTATTGCTGTCGCTCCGGTGACCACTTGGCGATACTATGACACCATTTACACTGAGCGTTACTTACAAACTCCTCAGTTGAATCCAGCTGGCTACGATGAGAATAGTCCAATTACCCATGTGAATAAACTGAAAGGTAATTTTCTTCTGATTCATGGAACTGGGGATGACAATGTGCATTTCCAAAACTCAGTAGATTTGGTCAATGCATTAATTGCAGCAGATAAACAATTCGAGACCTTCTATTATCCAAACCGGAATCATGGTATTTATGGAGGTAATACCACCTGGCATTTGTACACACAGATGACTGATTTCTTGAAGCGAAAGCTGTAAGGATCAAAAGCTAAAAAACCGCAGGATGTGAATTCTGCGGTTTTTTCTTTTTAATTAAGTCTGAAATATTTTTTAGTTTTAATAGGTCTGACTTCTAGCTGAAGACAATAATTAATTTCCTTTTTACTTTTTTTCGGACTTGTTTATTTCTGTCTTGTCTGAGTTTCTTTTGCCGGCCCAAACCGAGTCGCTTGTGTCAGTCCGAGCGGAGTCGAGGACTTGATCCATCCTTTACTGAACCAAAATTATCTTAATTATGAGGTCCTACTTTGTTTATATTTTAAAATGCTCTGATAATACTTTTTATACAGGAGTTACCAATGATTTGAACCGAAGGCTTGAAGAACATTATAAAGGAATGGATCCTAATTGCTACACTGCAAAAAGAAGACCTGTTGATCTAGTATTCTCACAAGAGTTTGTAGAAGTTAAGCAGGCGATTTCATTTGAGAAGAAGATTAAAAGCTGGGGAAGTAAGAAGAAAATGGCATTAATTAATGGCAATTGGGATAGTTTGAAAAAATTGGCTGAATGTAAAAATGAGACTTCCCATAAGAATTTTGGAATGGGCTTCGACTCCGCTCAGCCTGACAAATAATTTTAGCATTTCAAAAAAGGCTGAACATAATTATTTTTCCACCCGATTCAATTGGGGTTCATCAAATGATTTAATAAAAACTATGCGTTTTCGCGTCTTTGCGAGGAATCAAGCCAATTTAATCTGATCCAAGTAAAATTTCATCCGACTGTGATCTCTCGGTAAAAAATCAATCTTATCGATTTTGTCCTCCTTGTGGTTATAAAAAACTTCGATGTATTCATTCTCGAGTAGGTAAAGATTAATCTTATGCCGGTAATAGCGGATAGCAACCACAAAGGTCCCTTCCATATAGAGGGTTTTGATCTTCTGATTCAAAGGCATATTTCTGAATTCTTCCCTACTCATCGTTTTCCTTCTAAGTCTCCAAATTAGTGAAAATGCTCGGGGCTATTCTAATTTTTTGAACCAATTAACAATAAAAAAAGTCCCTGAAAACTTCAGGGACTTTAGGTGATTAATCAACTTTTGCCGTTCGCTTAGTGAACAACTTCTTGGAAATCTTTGATTGCTTCGCTGAAATCCAATACCTCCGCTTTTTTCAAGGCACCTGCAACGATACTGGAACCTGCAGCTGATCTATATCCTCCCGCACAGTGAACTACGACTGGTTTGTCAGCAGGAATTTCTGTTGTGCGCTCACGCAATTCATGAAGCGGAATATTGATGCTTTCTTCGAAAATTGGAGTGTTTTTATGCTCATCAGCACTTCGGATATCCACGATAGTGAAGGCGTCTGGATTAACTTTGAACGCTTCTACATCGAAAGTGCTTTCAGTCTCAGTCATTCCAGCTGGATTGACAACTGCTCCCTTGATCAATTGCTCATATCCAATTTTGGCAGCTTTGTAGATCAAAATTTCCAATTCAGAAGCGGAATCAGCTACTAGGAAGAAATGTTCTTCCGGACCAACGATTGATCCCAACCAAGTTTCGAACTTTCCACCGTTCATGATATTGATCGCGCCTGGGATATGTCCTGCACGGAACTTATCCTGCTCACGGGTATCGATTACCAAGGCACCTTCAGGAATATTGGATCCTTCTGGCCAGATGCTCACTCGGGAAATAGAACGCTGGTAAGCCGGAGCACCTTTTTTGTTCATGTCCACATCATAGCCAAAGTATTTTGGAATGTAAGGCTGGCCTTCAAGCAAAGAGTTTACAAATGTTTGCTCATCTACGTCTCCAAATGCCCAGTTTGTTGCACGCTGTTCACCGATGGTAGATTGACGGGCATCGCTAAGGTTTTTACCGCAAAGTGAACCTGCACCATGAGCCGGATAGACGATTACATCGTCTGACAAAGGCTTCAATTTATCCTGTACAGTGTGGTACATCATTTTCGCCAATTCTTCGCGCTGCGCCTTCATGTTTCCAGCTTTTTCACGCAAATCAGGACGGCCTACATCACCGATAAACAAGGTGTCGCCAGAGAATAGCGCATAGTCCTTTCCATTTTCATCTTTCAACAAAATGCTAATGGAATCCGGAGAGTGACCTGGCGTATGCAAAGCATGCAAAATAACTTTTCCCATTTGGAAGGAATCTCCCTCATCAAACCCTGTATGTGGATATTCAGCACCTACAAGCTTGGATACATAGATAGTAGCATCTTCGTTCTGATGGAATTCCAAGTGAGAACTCACGAAATCCGCATGGGGATGCGTCTCAAGTACGGCTACGATCTTTGCATTATTTGCTTCTGCAAAATCATAATACTGTCGAGGGTTTCTTCCTGGGTCTACCAGTGCTACTTTTCCTTCACTTAAAATTGCATAGCTGGCATGCGCCAAGCCTTCGTCATAAAATTGTTGGATATTCATTTTCTATATGGTTTTTCAAATTTGATATCACAAAGTTAAAAACTGACAAAAGTCAGTTTCGGTGACGCATGTCACCTAACCAAAAGATAGTCAGCCGACTGCTGATGAATAAATGCTTTTTGGGTCAATTTAGTTGCATCAAAACGAATTAGTAATTAAAATTGATTCTATGCCTACTCGGAATTTCCTACTGTTTAAGCTTCCATGTTTGGGTTGTTTATTGCTGATTTTCAGTGTTTTCATTTTTTCCTGTAAATCCTCCAAAATACCTGAAAATGATCCTGCTTTCCAAGTGATCAACACAGCAAAATCTTATTATGGGACACCTTATAAATATGGAGGGACGACTCGGGCAGGGATGGATTGTTCGGCCTTGCTTTTTCATTCCTTTTATTCAGTCGGAATCAATTTGCCTAGAATATCCGCCGATCAGGCTGAGCAGGGGGTGAAAGTTTCAACCAGAGATTTAAAACCCGGTGACGTTCTTTTCTTTGCTACGGGTAAACGGAAAAAGCGGGTTACTCATGCGGGCATTGTCACCGAAGTTCAGAAAGGTGATATTCGCTTTATCCATGCCTCGACATCTTTGGGTGTGACGGAAGACTACCTCAGCAATCGTTATTGGAATAAGGTTTTTTTATTTGCTAGGAGGATATTAGAGTGAGGGATTTTTGAAGATTTAATTACTAAAAAACTAGCATGAGACCCGGTCTAAATTCTTTTTTAAAAAGAAAGGAAATTTCAAATGGAGAAAGAAGGGCTTATGTTCAACAGGTCTTTGAAATTGAATGGATTAATTTTCCAAATATCCTTTGGTATTAGGCTTTATTGATTAATTTTGCGCACGAATTCAAAAAGCACATCCTTTTTACATTTCATCTAATCAAATGGCAAATATTGGAAAGATAACGCAGGTAATCGGACCCGTAGTGGACGTTTCCTTCGAAGGCGGTAAGCTGCCAAACATCCTTGACGCATTGGAAGTGACCAAAGAAAATGGCCAAACAGTCGTTTTGGAGGTTCAGCAACACCTTGGTGAAGACCGGGTAAGAACAATTGCGATGGACTCATCTGAAGGGATGGTTCGTGGCATGGACGTAAAAGATATGGGTCAACCTATCTCTGTTCCTACCGGTGATGCGATCAAAGGTCGTCTTTTCAATGTGGTAGGTGAAGCAATCGACGGTCTTCCTCAGGTTCCTGCAGGCAAGCGTCTTCCAATTCACCGATCTGCACCGAAATTTGAAGATCTATCCACTTCTACCGAAGTGCTTTATACAGGTATCAAAGTAATTGACTTGATCGAGCCTTATGCTAAAGGGGGTAAGATTGGTTTGTTCGGTGGTGCCGGTGTAGGTAAAACGGTATTGATTCAGGAATTGATCAACAACATCGCGAAGGCTTACTCTGGTTTGTCTGTATTTGCCGGTGTAGGTGAAAGAACCCGTGAAGGAAATGACTTGCTTCGTGAAATGATCGAGTCTGGTATCGTGACTTACGGTGAAGACTTCGTGCATACCTTGGAAGAGCAAGGTGGTTGGGATCTTTCCAAAGTAGATTTGAAGAAATTGGAAGATTCCAAAGCAACCTTCGTATTTGGTCAGATGAACGAACCTCCAGGTGCTCGTGCTCGAGTTGCCTTGACTGGTTTGACACTAGCAGAATATTATCGAGACGGTGATGGTGAAGGTGCAGGAAAAGATATCTTGTTCTTTATCGATAACATTTTCCGATTCACACAGGCAGGTTCTGAAGTGTCGGCACTTTTGGGTCGTATGCCATCTGCGGTAGGTTATCAGCCTACCTTGGCCACAGAAATGGGTGCCATGCAAGAACGAATTACCTCTACGAAGAACGGTTCCATTACTTCCGTACAGGCGGTTTACGTGCCTGCGGATGACTTGACTGACCCTGCTCCAGCGACGACTTTTGCTCACTTGGATGCTACTACGGTATTGTCTAGAAAGATTGCCGAATTGGGTATCTATCCAGCTGTGGATCCTTTGGATTCTACATCTCGAATCCTTTCTCCAGATATTTTGGGTGAAGAGCATTACGGATGTGCGCAGCGTGTGAAAGAGATTCTTCAGCGATACAAAGAATTGCAGGATATCATTGCAATCTTGGGTATGGAAGAACTTTCAGAAGAAGATAAGATGGTTGTACACAGAGCTCGTCGAGTTCAGCGGTTCTTGTCTCAGCCTTTCCACGTAGCTGAGCAGTTTACCGGTTTGAAGGGTGTGTTGGTAGATATCAAAGATACCATCAAAGGCTTCAACATGATCATGGATGGTGAATTGGATCACCTTCCAGAAGCGGCCTTCAACTTGGTAGGTAGCATCGAAGATGCGATCGCTAAGGGTGAGAAGATGCTTGCTGAAGTGAAGTAAGGGAAATTTTACTAGTTATTGGTTAGTAGGCGATTTAGGACCCACTTTTAACTTAATAACAGTTTACTCTATAACTAAATAAACATGCAATTAGAAATTGTTACTCCGGACAAAAAAGTGTTTCAGGGAGAGGTGTCAGAAGCTTCTTTCCCAGGTGCTTCCGGTGCATTTCAAGTGTTGAATAATCACGCTCCAATTGTTTCTGCTTTGGCAAAGGGAACTGTTTCCTTTACGACCAATGAAGGTAAGCAATCCATGGTTGTAGATGGAGGAGTCGTTGAGGTGAAGAATAATACAATTGTGGTATTGGCTGAAAAAGTTGTAGGTTAATTCAATCAATAATCACTAATAAAGAAAAGTCCAGCTCAATCGAGTTGGACTTTTTTATTTACTAACTAAACGCAAAATCTTGAACACGATAAGTTTCTTATTGTAAAAAGTTTTCTCTACCTTTGCCACCCGAAAGGGGGTGTATACTTATGATCATTGTAAACGTAAAAGAAAACGAATCCATCGAAAAAGCGCTAAAGCGTTTTAAAAAGAAGTTTGACAAAACCGGTGCGGTTCGCGAACTAAGAGCCCGTCAGGCTTTCACCAAACCTTCCGTCAAAAGAAGAGATCAAGTAATCAAAGCGGCTTACAAGCAACGCCTTCAGTCTGAGGCAGAAAAGTAATTAAGTCGTTTTCGAATAAAATCAAACAGCGAGTTTTCAGCTCGCTGTTTTTTTATTGTCTTTTTTGAACTGAAATCCTTCATTTTTTTCTGTGACTTATGTTATGTAGGGAATTCTGATTTTTCGCCTATCTTAAGGTAAGATTTAAGTTAAATGGTCGATTCCTTTATCAATTATCTCCAGTTCGAAAAACGTAGTAGCCCTCATACCGTGGAGGCTTATGAGCGTGATTTGAGACAGTTTGGAGAGTTTTTGGAATTATCTTTTGAGCAATCCGACTTAGCAATTGTAGGACATGCGGAAATCCGGGCTTGGATTATTGATTTGGTTGAGCAAGGATTGAGTACCACCTCTGTCAATCGAAAAATAGCAACCCTCCGTTCTTATTATAAATTTCTGCTTCGTCAGGGAGTCATCCAAAAGGATCCTACCTATAAGTTAAAATCTCTAAAAAATCCGAAAAGACTTCCTGAGTTTGTACAGGAGAAGAGCATTCAGGACGTTTTAGAAGAAGATGTCTATGAAGATGGGTTTGAAGGGTATCGGGATCGGATGATTATGGAGTTTTTGTATTTAACGGGTGTTCGCCTTTCTGAACTGACCGGTCTCAAATGGGCCGATATAGATTTTCATTCCGAACAGGTTCGGGTGCTTGGAAAACGAAAGAAACAACGGGTTATTCCGCTTTCAAAAGGGCTGATTCAGAATATAATTTCTTACAAAAAAGTATTCGAGGAAAGTTTTCCGAATTCAGGTCAAAATCCGTATTTTATCATAACGAATTCAGGGAAGCAAAGCTATCCAATGATGGTGTATCGGACAGTAAGGAAATATTTGGATCTTTTTGCTCAGACTAGCAAACGTAGCCCACACGTGCTTAGACATACCTTTGCTACCCATCTGCTCAATAAAGGTGCTGACCTGAATGCTGTCAAGGACTTATTAGGCCATGCCAATTTAGCTGCGACGCAAGTTTACACTCACAATTCTATGGAAAAACTGAAGGCTGTGTTTGAACAGGCACATCCTAAAGCGTAAATAAATAAATTGTTCAACCATTTAAATGCTAAAAGCTATGAAACTGCAAATGCACTCTATCCACTTCGACGCAGATCAGAAGTTGATTGATTTTATCCAGAAAAAAGCCGACAAATTGGATACTTATTTTGACCGAATTATTGACGGCGAAGTTTTTATGAGATTGGACAAAAACGAAAAAAATGAAAATAAGATTGTAGAAATCAAATTGAACGTACCTGGAAAGCAGTTTTTTGCAAAAAATCAAAGTGACTCTTTTGAAGCTGCTGCAGATGATGCGGTGGAAGGTCTTCGTAGACAAATCAAGAAGTACAAAGAAAAAGTTCTTTTGGCTAAGCAATAAAACCTAAACACACTTTTAAGCCCTTGGATTTCCAAGGGCTTATTTTTTTTATATCACATGATGCGAATTTTCAAAAATTACATTTTCCTTTTTTGGCTAATTCAAGGAATCCTTTTTTTGATGAAAATCGTTTTCACGCTCAGACCAGAAATAGATTTATTTACAGAAGAAGCACACTATTGGCTATGGTCTCAGCACTTGGCCTGGCATTATTATTCCAAGCCTCCTTTAATTGCTCTTTTCAATTACCTAAGCACATCCATTTTTGGGATCAACGAACTTGCTGTCCGAATTACGCCTGCTATTTTAGGAATTGGCACAGCTGG
>JABXHZ010000147.1 GCA_013373335.1 Cyclobacteriaceae bacterium
ATTGCCCTGGCATCATTTTCAAGAAATATTTTTTTAGCAAACCTTGCCTCAAAGTTTTCCAATAGCGTTTTTCGGCCAAATCGAAGATAAGTGTAATTCACTCCACCAACGGCATCTACCAATCCCGGCATGGATACTCCAATTGCAATGACTTTTTCTGAAGGGATTTCGGATTTTTGAAGGTATTGCTCGATCAAGTCACATATCTGATCAAAGGTTTCCTTTTCATTGTTTAAGACAATCTTGTGAGACTCTTTGGGAAAAGCCAAGGTATTGTGGCAGGAATAAAGGCCTAAGTTCATGGTGAACTTAGAAAGATCCACAGACAAGACATAAAAAGCATCCTCTGCCAATCGGTAAAGATCTGGTTTTCTACCTCCTTGTGATTCTGCCCGTCCTTGCTTGATGATCTCTCCGGAATTCATCAAATCGTTAAGAAGAGAATTTACAGTAGGCAGAGAGATTCCAACTTCACTACAAATTTCACTGGCAGTATTGGCACCTTTGAGATAAAGGTTTTTGATGATCTTTATTTTATTAAGGTAGCTTTTGATTTCGACTACCCCTTCCATTTGATCAATGATGGCTTGAGGATTAATTAGGTTCATAGCAGAAAGATATACTTGAAATAAGGTAATTTTTGTCTTTCAAAAAAAACTTTCAAAAAAAAATCATAAAACAAGTTCAAGATTTTAAATATTAATTCGATTTATTTCCTTTGTAAGCCGTTTAAGGCAAAAAGATTTTCATAATTGATTGTTCAAATACCTATGAGTGAATTGCTTTTTTCTTCCATTAGCTCAAAAGAAGAAGTTTTTGAGCAGGTCTCAACCTATCTTACTTCAATGGGATTTTCTATTATTTCACAGGACAGAGAAAGGCCTTGGGGAGGTTTTTTTGTAATTGATGAAAAGCAAATCAAAAAATTCCATGATGCTTTTTTTTCGGATGTTCCATTCACGGAAGAACAATATGTACAGAAATTAAGTCCCAAATTCTTGTTGGTAGCTCCAGGTGCTAGATTGTCATGGCAATACCACTTTAGAAGAGCAGAGATCTGGAAGTTACTGTTTGGAGAAGCGGGAATTGTCAGAAGCCTGACAGATGAAATGGGCCAAAGTCAGGATATGGTGCAGGGAGAAACCGTGACTTTAGGACAAGGAGAGCGTCACCGCTTAGTTGGTAAAAATACCTGGGGAGTGGTTGCAGAAATATGGATGCATACAGATCCAGCTAATCCTTCTGATGAAGCAGATATAGTTCGAGTTCAAGATGATTATTCCCGGAAATAAAAAATCCCGACCGTAAGGCCGGGAAATTTTTTAAAACATTGGTCCGTAGCTCAATCACCCTTAAAATTTATTCAATCAAGATTAAAAAATTCACTATGGACTAGCTTTAAGAATACTAATGTAACGATAAATATTTGAAATTCAAATATTTGTGTGTAAAAATATTCTGAGGCTGACTCAAATGCTTTTTACTGTATTTTTTCGATTTTTTTGGCTATTTCCTCTGCTTCTGCCATTAATCGGTCTGATTCAGTTCGGTTTGTATGGGAGAGCTTATGAGCCTTTTCTAGGGTTTTCTTATATAATTCCTGTAGTTTTTCTGACTCCGTTTTCTTTTTGAATAATCCAAACATAAGTTTTTTATAGACTAACCTATTTTATGGGGAGAGGTTTAAAAATTAATCCGAAATTCTGGTTCTTCTTCATCTTCCTGTACTGCTTCATCGTCTTTGTAATTGATCAAATCGATAAGTCTTCCAGCAGAATTATAATATTTCCAAGGACCTTCCTTTTTCCCATCTTTCATACTACCTTCTGATGCTTTTCGGCCATTTTCATGGAAGAAAGTCCAAATTCCCTCCGCTTTTCCTTCAATAAAATTCCCTTCAGACTCTTTTTTACCATTTACATAATAGGTGATTCTAGTTCCATTGCCATCCTTTAGGGTTCCCTTATCATAAGTGGTTGAACCATCATAGCTGTTGTAGTCGGAAACATTCATCAATCGCCCATTGTCCCAAGTTTCTTCCTGAGTTAATTGCTTGTTGTCATAGAAAAGCCCCCAAATACCATCCTCAAAGCCCAATACGTAGGATCCAATTGATTTTAATTGACCTCCATCATAATAATAGACCCATTGTCCATTTTCTAGCCCTAATTCGTATTCCCCTTCTGCAATCAGAATTCCTATTTTGTTAAAGTATTTCCAAAGCCCGGTCTTGGTATCATTTCGGTATTCCCCAATGGAATATAGAACGCCGTCTGGGAAGTAGCTTTTCCATACTCCGGTTTTCATACCGTTGGTATATTGGCCAATCACCGAAATTTCCCCATCATCAAAATATTCGACGTATTCCCCAACAGGAACACCTAAATCGTAGGTTTTTCGCTTGGCTAGATTCTTATTTGGATAGTACTCTTCCCAAGTGCCAACGGCAATACCATTTTCATATTTTTCGATTCTGGCTATCCTGCGATTCTCATAATAGTATTTCCACGTTCCAATTCGGTTGCCGTTAGAATCATATTGTTCCTCAGCCTCTACGACCTTGGTTTCTGGGAAATAGCGGATCCATTTTCCTACCTTTTTCCCGTTTTTATATTCACCCTCTTCATAAACTTGATTTCC
>JABXHZ010000306.1 GCA_013373335.1 Cyclobacteriaceae bacterium
GAAAAAGGAGGAGAAATCATTCCAAAAATCACAGGTGTGGATGTAAGCAAACGAAAGACGCATGCCAAACCTGTACACTACATAGACACCTGCCCCGAATGCGGTACCAAACTCGTAAGAAAGGAAGGAGAAGCAAAGCATTTTTGTCCAAACACAGAAACTTGTCCTCCACAAATACTCGGGCGGATCGAACACTTTTTATCCAAGCGAGCAATGGATATCGATTCTCTAGGCACCGAGCGAATCAGAGCCTTAATTGACCAGGGCTTTATTAAAAATTACGCGGACATCTATGACCTAGAGTCCAAGGAAAAAGAACTCCTAGGATTGGAGATGAGTCATGACCAATACGAAAAAGAAGAAAGCGGATTACTGTATATCACGGTAGAAAAAGCTCTTTTTGCTCTGACAGAACAGACTTCATTCAAACAAATTCAGGATTTCTTACTGGAAGCTGCCGAGCTTCCGCTTTTTGAAACCTTAAAAGCCTTTCAGGAAAAAATCAGAAATTGGAAAAAGAAAGTACCATCTAATGTTGGGATGGTTGAGATGCTGATTAACACCCTCAAAGATCATCACGAGCTTCCCAAAATGGAGGATTATGTACCAGTTGCAGCGGTTTTAGAAATATTTCTAGGAAGACGTGTTGAGTTCCCTGATCTGTTAAAAGCGAGCAAAAAGGAAGGCACTATTCATGGTATCATTCTCCGCTTGGACCTGGATTTACCTCATGAATTACGGGAGCGAATCAAAAAACTAAAGGCTAATACATTTCAAGAGGGTGTGATTTCCAATATGCTCGAAGGAATCAAAGCTTCGAAAGAACAAGCTTTTGAAAAAGTACTCTTTGCCCTTGGTATCAGAAACATCGGTGAAAACACAGCCCAACTTCTTGCCAGACATTTTGGAAGTATCGAAAAACTACAAGCGGCAAGCACAGAGCAACTGTTGGATATCAATGGAGTTGGCGAAATTCTGGTCCAAAGCATTCAGGATTTCTTTGCGAGTTCTGAAAATCAAAACTTAATCCAAAGGCTGAAAAGCCATGGTTTACACTTTGAGATTCAAGAGGATCTAAACGCGATTAAAAGTCAGGCTTTGGCAGGAAAACGAATTTTAGCTTCTGGAAAGCTAGAAAACTTCAAACGAGATGAAATCAAAGACTTTGTTCAGGCTCATGGCGGACAATACATCAGCGCCGTCAGCAAAAACCTGGACTTCATCATTGAAGGAGAAGGTATGGGGCCTAGCAAAAAAGAAAAAGCTGAAAAGCTTGGCGTGCCAATGATTTCGGAGGAAGAGTTTTTGAAGATCGTTGGTATAGACCCTCAAAATCCCATATAATAAACAAGATTCGATTTGCCACATGCCGAACATTTGGTAGAATGTTATAGAAAGCCTTCCAAAAAATCAAAGCCACCCTATCCTATTTTTGACGATCGGTCCATTCAAAATCCAGAAGGCCTTATCTTTGCACCTCGAATCTGAATGCGAACCATGAAAAATTTCTACGGTACCGGTGTGGCTTTAATTACTCCTTTTTTGGAGGATGGGACTATTGATTTTCAAGCATTTGCCAAATTGATTGAGCATTGCATTGATGGTGGTGTTGATTATTTGGTTGTTCTGGGAACGACCGGGGAAGTTGCCACCCTTTCCAAAGAAGAAAAAAGTCAAGTTCTTCAACAAGCGATTTCAATCAACGAAGGAAGAGTTCCGCTAGTTTATGGTCTGGGAGGAAACAATACCCAGGCAATTTTGGATGAAATCAGGGAAACAGATTTTGAAGGCATTGATGCAATTCTATCGGTCAGCCCTTATTATAATAAACCCTCTCAGACAGGAATCATCGCCCATTATCAGGCTATCGCTGATGCTTGTCCTGTTCCGGTGATTCTCTATAATGTGCCAGGAAGAACCTCTTCAAACCTCACTGTCAAAAGCACATTAACCTTAGCAAATCATCCAAATATTATTGGAATCAAAGAAGCCTCTGGTGACTTGACCCAATGCATGGAAATTGCTGCCCGCAAACCCCATGATTTCCTTTTGATTTCCGGTGACGATATGTTGACTGTTCCGATGGAAAGTATCGGTGGGGTTGGCGTAATTTCAGTCTTGGCAAATGCCTATCCAGAGATTTTCAAAAAGCTCGCAAAAGGAACAGCTGAAGAAAAGAAAAAAGCAACCCTTTCTTTATTGGAAATCAATCCGCTGATGTATGCTGAAGGAAATCCGGTGGGTCTTAAATTTCTATTGAAATTGATGGGTATTTGTGGAGACCAGGTCCGATTACCGTTGGTGAAAGCAAGTACTGAACTTCAGCAGATGATTAAAAAAGCTCATCAAGCAATTTAAAAAGCATGCAAAATGCACTCTCCATCTCCGAACTAGGACAGCTCATTAAATCCACTTTAGAAAATGAGTTAAACCCGACCTATTGGGTGATTGGAGAAATTGCTGATTTCCGTGTAGCCGGCCAAGGGCATGCTTATTTTGAATTAGTGGAAAAGCAAGGCACACAAGTGCTGGCCAAAATGCGGAGCAACTGTTGGCAATTTACCTATCGAAGTATTGCTGCCAGGTTTGAAAGCTTAACCGGGACTAGCATTAAAAACGGAATGAAGGTTTTGGCGCAGGTACAGGTTACCTTTCATCCGGTCTATGGCTTTAGTCTAAATATCAAGGATATTGATGCCTCCTTTTCATTGGGAGAAAGGGCGAGAATCCGTCAGGAAACGATCGATAGACTGACTCAAGAAGGTATCCTTCGTCTCAATACCAATCGCCCCCTACCTTCAGTAATTCAGCGAATAGGTATTATTTCCAGTCCTACAGCTGCAGGTTATGGTGATTTTGTCAATCAGTTGGAAAAGAATCAATATGGTTACAAAATCTACCATATTCTTTTCCCATCGCTAATGCAAGGAAATGAAGCCGTTTCCAGTTTGATAGCAGCTATCGATCGAGCAGAAAATGCCTTAGACAAATTAGGATTGGAAGCTTTGGTAATCATCCGTGGTGGAGGAGCCCAACTAGACTTAGATTGTTTTGATGATTACCGGTTAGCTGTGAAAATCGCAAATTGCAGACTTCCGGTATTGACTGGGATCGGCCATGAACGGGATGAGACAGTCTCAGATTTGGTGGCTCATACCAAACTCAAAACACCGACGGCAGTAGCGGAATTCATTCTATCAAGTTTCCGAATTTTTGAAGATCATATTGGATTGCTTGCCAATAAAATAGACCGTATTACGCAGCAATATCTAAAACTTGCCCACAACCAAATCGAAGGCTTAAGCCATCGTTTTCAAGGGGTTATGTTAGGGAAAATTCGTCTTGAAAAAGAAAAAATTGAACATCACAAAAGTAGACTAGCCCGAGCTTATATGGGACAGATTGGATATCAAAAGGATTATCTGATCAACCTACAAAAAGCTATTCATACTTTTTCAACCCAGAAAATACGGTCTGAACATCAGCAGCTCTCCAGCTTGGAAAAAATGCTTCATCAATTGGACCCAAAATCAATTTTAAAAAGAGGATATTCCCGAACAGAAATTGATGGCATACCCATTCATATCGCTGATCCAAAAGTCGGAGATCAAATGACTACCACCACTTCTAATCAGCGAATTGAAAGTACCATCAACCGAATTGAAGAAAATAAATGATATGAAATACAACGAAGCTATTGACCGACTTGAACTCATCCTTAGTCAATTGGAAGAAGGAAAGAAAAGCGTAGATGAACTCTCTGAATTAGTGAAGGAAGCTGCAGACCTAGTCAAATTCTGCAAAGAAAGGCTCAAAAACACCGAAGAAGAGATTCAAAAAGCATTTGAGGAAGAACAAGAATAAAATTTCTTTCTTCCTGCAATAAATTGAAAAGATTAAAGTTTAATCCTTTGTAAATCAAGCCTTGGCATATTTGTTGCCATTTGAGAATTATTCGAATCCTTTACCAACGGATTGACCTCCATGAGTTCCATTATCAAATTTTCCGCCCTGATTTTCTGTCTTACTTTTCCGCTATTGGCAAAAGCACAAAACTTTTATCGAGAGCGAATCTCTAGGGACAATATCCTTTCCATTGGGATAGGCCCTTCATTTGCATATTTGGATAATGGTGGTCAATACCGCGATTTCAATTTCGAAATCAAGCCCGCTATTTCAGCTTCACTTACAAAAAAAATGACCCCGGCTTTGGATCTTCGGGCTACCTTGGGAGTTCAGTTTATTAGTAGTGGAGGTAATCCAAGTACCCCGATCCGGGATGCTTGGTTTGCAAATTTCGCCTCCTTTACTGCCAAAGGACCGGCTTACTATTTTGATGTTATTCCAAGCATAAACCTTATTCCTTTCTCCAATCATATGCACCGCTCTCGGTTTAACCTCTATGGAGGTGCAGGATTGGGAATTATGCATGTCATTACCGAGCAAACCAAGTCCTTTAGCCCAGAGGAGACACCAACAAAAAATCAGGTAACCACAGGATATATTCCAATAAGAGCA
>JABXHZ010000160.1 GCA_013373335.1 Cyclobacteriaceae bacterium
GTTCCGATAGCTGCCTGAATTGCAATTTCGAACATTTGACGAGGAACAAGCTCTTTCAATTTCTCACACAATCGCTTGCCCCATTCATAGGCTTTATCTCGGTGAACGATTGCTGATAAAGCATCCACAGGCTCTCCATTAAGCATGATATCCAAGCGAACCATGTGGGATGGCTGGAAGCCCTTCAGTTCATAATCCAAAGACGCATAGCCTCGGGAAATGGTCTTCAATTTGTCGAAGAAGTCAAATACAATCTCAGCCAAAGGCATGTCGAATTGCAACTCAACACGATCGGCAGTAAGATAAACTTGGTTTTTGATCTGCCCCCTTTTTTCCATACACAACTGAATCACTGGACCTACATACTCAGAGGCTGTGATGATGGATGCCTTCACAAAAGGCTCCTCAATGTGCTTGTATTTATTGGGGTCCGGCATGTCGGAAGGAGCATTGATCACGCGGTAAGTATTGTCGTTCATCAAGGCACGGAATTGAACTGATGGCACTGTCGTAATGACAGTCATATCAAACTCCCGCTCCAAACGTTCCTGAACGATTTCCATGTGCAACATCCCCAAGAAACCGCAGCGGAAACCAAATCCTAAAGCCGCTGATGTTTCCGGTTCCCAAACCAAGGATGCATCATTAAGCTGCAATTTTTCCATTGAAGCCCGCAATTCTTCAAATTCAGAGGTATCCACCGGATAGATCCCGGCAAATACCATGGGCTTCACGTTTTCAAAACCTTGAATAGCTTTTTCACAAGGACGCTTGGTATGCGTAATGGTATCTCCAACTTTCACCTCTTTGGCTACTTTGATACCAGATATAAGATATCCCACATTTCCAGCACTCATGGATTGTTGAGGGATTTGATTCAAACCAAGAATACCGATTTCGTCTGCGTCGTATTCCCGTCCGGTATTGACGAATTTAATTTTATCTCCTTTTTTTAGCGTTCCGTTAAAAATCCGGAAGATAACCTCTACTCCTCGAAAGGAGTTGAATTCGGAATCAAAAATCATCGCCTGCAATGGCGCATCTGGATCTCCGGTTGGAGCTGGAATTTTCTCCACTACCGCATTAAGGATATCCTCAATCCCGATCCCCTCTTTTCCGGAAGCCAAAATAATATCTTCCCTATCACAACCGATCAAATCGATTACTTCATCGGCCCGAAGTTCTGGATCAGCTCCAGGCAAATCAATTTTATTAAGGACCGGAATGATCTCCAAGTCATGCCCCATGGCCAAATACAAGTTGGAAATGGTCTGAGCTTCAATCCCTTGTGAAGCATCCACGATCAACAAAGCTCCCTCACAGGCTGCAATTGAACGCGAAACTTCGTAGGAAAAATCCACATGTCCCGGGGTGTCGATTAAGTTGAGTGTATACTCTTCTCCCTTGTAATTGTATTTCATTTGGATCGCATGCGATTTGATCGTGATGCCTCGCTCACGCTCCAAATCCATATCGTCCAATAATTGATTTTGCATCTCCCGGTCAGTTACCGTATTGGTAAACTGTAACAACCTATCCGCCAGTGTACTCTTCCCATGATCAATATGGGCGATGATACAGAAATTTCGTATGTTTTTCATAGTCATTCAGGGCGCAAAAGTAGGGAAAAAGAAGGAGAATTTATGAGTAATACAGTTGAAATACAGCTTAGATGAAGTACAAATGAAATACAATGGAAATACAATCGCTTCGCTCCATGAAACAAGCCTTCGGCGAAATAGAATTTACGCTAAATGACTCTTTTGGACAACTTTATTTCATTCACCGAAGGTGGATTTATTTCAATAGTATTTCTATGGTATTTCTCTCTCTAACTATTTGCTTTTAATTTTACCTCATAAACAAAACCAATCCATGCAATCCATCGCCGAATCAAAAAAGTCCCAAAACATCGCCGAATACATCATTTATCTCTATCAGCAGGAGGATTTAATCCGCTCTTTCCAAGGGAATCTGGAGGAAATCCGACAGTATGTAGTGGCTCATTTTCCAGTAGAAGAAATGGAGAAAGAAGGGATTTTTAACTGGTATCGGGATTTGAAAAATCAGATGGAAAAAGAAGGAATTCTGGAAAAAGGTCATCTGGAAGAAACTCAAAAACTTATACAGGAGCTTTCCCAAATTCATTGGCAACTGCTTAAATCTGATAAAACCTATTTTGAAACCTATCAAAAAGCCAAACCGCACATCTTACAGGCTATTCTAGATGCAGAAGGAAAAGATCTGGGAAATGAAATCCAAATCTGCCTAAACGGTGTCTATGGCCTCTTGCTTTGCCGATTATTGGGAAAGAAAGTCTCGGAGGAGCAATTGAAATCCGCGGAGGCTTTTGGGGAAGTTCTGAGCTTATTGAACTTAGTCTATCAACAGGAAATAATTTCCAGAAATTAATTATTCCAATTAAAATCCTTCAATCAACCAAAAACTCCCAAACACTTCGATAGCCTCTTTTTTCCTCAAAATAGCCCAATAAGGAATCGAAGAACGGATTGCTTGCTAGGGTGCTACTATCTCCAATTAGAACCAGTTTACGTTTAGCTCTAGTCAAGGCTACGTTCATCCGTCTCTCATCAGCAAGAAAACCGATTTCTCCCCGCTCATTGGAGCGAGTCAGGGAAATCAGCATCAAGTCCCGCTCCTGTCCTTGAAATCCATCAACCGTATCGATTGTGATCAAGTCAGAAAAAGCTTTCAGATTGGGGAAATCGAAGGTTTCAAAGATCAAATGTTTTAAATAACGCACTTGAGCGGAATAGGGAGCGATTAAGCCTATTGTCCATTGCTGTTCCTTAATTTTCCCAATCCCAATTCGCTTTATCAAGTTTTCCAAATAACGGCAAGCAAATCCCGCCTCTTCCGGATTAAAAGTACTCAGGCTTTCTTCCTCTTGCCGATCGGTAAAGCCTGCCCCTGCGGTATCAATCCATTCCAGTACAGGTTCATTTTCAAAAAAATGCGATTGGGTATTTTTAGCAGCCTCTAATTTTCCTTTATAAAAATATTCATTGGAAAACCCCATGATCTCTTCCTTCATCCTATACTGTACCTGTAGCATATGAGCAGCTTCTGGTTTGCGTAGGATTACTTTTTCAAAAAGTGTCACCTCCAGACCAGCTTTTCCTGCTTCGAAAGATTTAATTGTCGGTGGGAGCTGCAAATGATCTCCGGCAAAGACGACCTTCTTGGCTTTCAAAATCGGAATCCAAGTTGCCGCTTCTAAGCCTTGTGCTGCCTCATCGATAAAAACCACATCGAAAGTCATTCCTTTTAAATGAATGGAGGATGCCCCCACCAAAGTACTTGCAAAAACCTGCGTTTTTTGGAAAATATCAAAGGAGATATACTCCTCCAAATGCTTGGCAGCTTCTCGAATCCTTCCCACCTCATCAAAAAGCAATTTCCGCTGCCGCCGTTCTTCCGGGCCGAAATTTCGCTTGTATTGCTTAGCCAACTTCAGGTACTGATCAATTTCCTTTCGGAGTTTCTTAAGATCACGAAAACTTTCATGGAAGGCTGTTTTCGCATCCAAGGTCTGGTTTAAAATCTTTTCCTCCACCCGAGCCGGATGTCCTATTCGTAGGGTGTTAATCCCCCTATCTGTCAATTTTTCGACCAATAGATCCACTGCGGCATTGCTTGGTGCGCATACCAAAACAGATTGCCCAAGCTGTATTGCTTCCGAGATGGCCTGAATCAAGGTAGTAGTTTTTCCTGTCCCCGGAGGTCCGTGGATCACAGCTACATCTTTTGCTTCTATTACTTTTTGGCAAGCCTGATTTTGGGAAAAATTTAACTTTGCTCTCGTTTCGGTTACTCTATTTGAAAATGTCGGCACCTTATCTCCTAAGAGGATTTCCCGCAATTCCTTCAAGCGGATATTTTCAGGAGAAATCACTTTCTTCAATGCGAATTCCATCTCCCGATAGCTACCTTCATCAAATAACAGATCTACACCCAATCGGCTGCTATCCATCCATTCAGGAAGCTCATCTACCTGCAATGTCACTATCATGGAATCCTTTTTCACCTGATTGATCACCCCGTTTACTCGGTTTTCTGATTTCGAGTAGCCCTCTTGGGTAGAAAAAAATGCCACGGATTTTCCAGATTGAAAGGCTGAATTCTGTGAAGGATCAAGTTTTTCAATTTCAACTAAAAGTCGCTCTCCCATGCCGATTTTGGCTTTTTTGACCTGAATAGGATGCCAAGTAATACCTTCTTTTTTCTTATCCGCTAGAGAGGTGTTCAGAAACTTTTTCTTGTATTGATCCAGGTCTTCCTGCCATTCCTGTTTTAAAAGTTTCAGGCCTTTTTTTAATTCCTCCGTGACTTTATCCATCAATGCGTATTTTGTGAACGAAACTAATCAAAAGGAAGAGAGTTTTTCGCTAATCATCATACATGAATTTCCTAGCACATGCGTTTCTTTCATTTGGCCATGAAAAAATCCTGGTGGGAAATTTTATTGCCGATTTTGTAAAAGGGAAACAGATCGAGAAATACGAAAAACAAATCCAAATTGGGATTCAACTGCATCGGGCAATAGATCTATTTACGGATTCTCACCCCTTAGTCAAAGCGGCCCAAAGTTATTTAAGACCAAAATTCGGACATTATTCTTCCGTCATTACAGATGTCTTTTTTGACTATTTCCTAATTAA
>JABXHZ010000248.1 GCA_013373335.1 Cyclobacteriaceae bacterium
CTGAACACTGCATACTTACAAATTAGGCGGCCTGGCGCAGGGGTCCCACCTCTTCCCATCCCGAACAGAGAAGTTAAGCCCTGCAGCGCCGATGGTACTGGGGTTACACCCGGGAGAGTAGGTCGCCGCCTCATTCATTCATAGCCCCTTACTTGAGGGGCTTTTTTCGTTTACACCCAATTCTAATTGGTATTTTTTCCGATCTCAATTAGTCCTTCTAAAAAGTTTATTTTTCATTTTTAGATTATTGTTGCAGTTTTGCATCAAATAGATTTCGAATGGCTGTACTCTTCCAAGGATTGACGTGGATCGATAAGGGAGAATCCCAAAAAGGTGATTTTGTTTTTGATGATGGTCAATTCCAACCTTTAGATTCCCAAGAAAATTATCAGCATGCTCAAATAATCAATTCTGAAGGGTGGATTGCTACAAAAGGATGGATAGATCTTCGGGTAGCCTCAGGAGAACCAGGTCTGGAACATAAAGAAACTATTGACAGCTTATGTGATAGCCTGCATCACTCCGGCTTTTCAGCAGCAGTGGTTATGCCAAATACCCAGCCTGTTATTCAAAATAAAGGACTGGTTGAATTCATAAAGAATAAGTCTGCTTCCAGTCCCATAGAATTAATCCCTCAAGCTGCGGTTACTTTGGATTTGAAAGGGGAGGATCTAACAGAGATGTTAGATATGCATTACCAATCCGGGGTAAGGGTTTTTGGTGAAGGCAAAGAAACCTTATCCAATAGCGATCGATTTTTAAAAACCATTCAATATCTTCAAAAATTTGACGGGGTCCTTTTTGACCATTCTTATGATCCACTTTTAGCCGTATTTGGCCAAATGCACGAAGGAGAGGTATCCACAAAACTTGGACTAAAAGGAATTCCAAATTTGGCTGAAGAAGTAGCCATCCAAAAGAATTTGGAATTGATTCGTTACGCAGGGGGACGAGTGCATTTTCAAACCATTAGCACTTCAGAATCTGTAGCACTCATCCGTAAGGCTAAACAAGATGGTTTGAAGGTTTCTGCAGATGTCTCTATTTATCAGCTGCTTTTTTCGGATCAGGATTTGGTTCAGTTTGATCCAAATTTGAAAGTTTTGCCTCCTTTTCGAAATGAAGCTGACAGAATTGCGCTTTTGGAAGGATTGAAGGATGGCACCATCGATGCTATTGTATCCAATCATCAGCCTGAGGACTTTGACTCCAAGTTTATGGAATTTGATTTGGCGGCTTTTGGGATGGCTGGTTTACAGACATTTTTGCCAGCCATGGTGAAATTAGAGAATGAATTGGGATGGGAATTAATGATTGAAAAAGTAACGGATGGACCTCTTCAGATACTCGGTCGATCGGCTTCAAATTCTATCACAATTTTTAATCCCAAAGAATCTTGGCTTTATGACCACCAAAGCAATCGTTCTCTCTCATTTAACCATCCTTGGTTTGGAAAAGAATTGACTGGAAAGGTGAAATATCGCATTTATAATGGTGTCTTAAGTAAAATCGATGATTAAGTACTTTGGATCGGCTTATCAATTTGGGACACTAGGGGGAGTATTAGGTTTGATAGCTTTTGGTGTATTGGCTTGGTTGGTTCCTGACCCAACCAATCTTAATTTGATTTTTGGCTATGTAATTACTCCTGTTTCTATTTTTTTAGCCCTTAAGTTTTTTAAGGATTATACGAATAATGGCTTTTTGTCCTTTGCAGAAGGGATGTCAGTAGGATTTGTAACCTATATGATTATCGCTTTGATTTCTGTCATAGGGATATGGGCAATTTTTCAGGTTTTTCCAGAATTTTTTGAAACTGTCAAGGCTTCTAAACTTCAGGTCATGGAAAGTAGTAGAGAAACGATTATTTCTCAGGTAGGAGAAGCTTCTTTTTCCAACACTCAAAAAAGCTTATTAGAAATGAGTCCTTTGGACATCGCACTAAATGATGGTATTTGGAAAATAGTGCCCGGACTGTTTTTTACCATAATTATTTCTATTATTTTAAGGAAAAACCCTAATTGATCCATTATGGAAGAAAATCAATCCCCTTTTCAAGCCGCCGTAAGACCTGGTCTTACCATAGGGCTTATTTCCGTCGCGTTAACCTATGTGGCCTATTTTGTTGACTCGACCATGCTAGCTTCAGGCTGGTTTGGTTTGGTAGCTCTTGTTGTCTTTTTTGTATTGATAATTTATTTCGGAAGACAATACCGTACTGATCTAGGCGGTTTTATGAGTTTTGGTACTGCTTTCAATTTTGCCTTTATCACCATGATCATTTCTGGCTTGATTTCCCTAATTGGGCAAATCTTGCTGTTTCAATTAATTGACCCTGCATTACCCGGTGTACTCGCTGACCAATCTGTGCAAAATACACTCGAGATAATGGAGCGATTTGGAGCATCTGCCGATTCAATGCCTCCAGAACAATTAGATGAAATCCGAAATACGACTATGGAGAATTTCTCCTTAACTGGTCAAGTCAAAAATTTCGGAATTGGATTGATTATCTACGCTATCATTGCTTTGATTTTAGGAGCCATACTTAAAAAAAGAGACAAATCCCTAGATTACTGATATGCTTCAAATTTCAGCGGTTGTTCCTGTTTTTAATGAGGAAGAATCTCTTTCTGAACTTACCCAATGGATTAGCCGTGTCATGCACAATCACGGCTTTTCTTATGAAATCATCTTGGTAAATGATGGAAGCACAGATGGTTCTTGGGAAAAAATCGGAAAATTGGCTGAAGCTAATGGGAATATAAAAGGGATTAATTTCACCCGTAACTATGGTAAATCAGCTGCCTTGGACGCGGGGTTTAAAAAAGCTCAAGGTAAGGTGGTGGTAACACTGGATGCAGACCTTCAGGATAGTCCGGATGAAATTCCAGCACTTTATGAAATGATTGAAGAGCAGGATTTTGATGTGGTCTCTGGCTGGAAAAAAGAACGTCATGATCCGATCACCAAAACGATCCCTTCCCGGTTTTTTAATGCAGTCACTCGCTGGATATCGGGAATCAAACTTCATGATTTCAATTGTGGGCTCAAAGCCTACAAATTGAAGGTTGTGAAAAATATCCAAGTATATGGGGAGATGCATCGCTACATTCCTTTATTGGCGAAATGGAACGGTTTTGGAAAAATTGGTGAAAAGGTAGTTCAGCACCAGGCTCGAAAATATGGTTATTCCAAATTTGGAATCGAACGATTTTTGAATGGATTTTTGGACCTAATCTCTGTTTCTTTTGTGCATCGCTATAAAAAGAAACCGATGCATTTTTTTGGCTTATTAGGGACTTTATCCTTCATTTCAGGCTTTTTGATTACCTGTTGGTTAATATTTGAAAAAATTTATGGGCTCAAAAGAGGTCTGCCAGTTCGGGAAATTGTAGATCAACCACTATTCTTCTTAGCCTTGGTAGCCTTGATTATTGGTGTACAGTTGTTTGTGACTGGATTTATTGCGGAATTGATGACTTCCAACCAATCCAAGGAGGCTGAATATAAGATCGATGAGGAAATCAATTTTGAGTATTGATGTTTTTTTCGGTCATCATTCCTGTCTATAACCGTCCGGTCGAATTGCGGGAGCTTTTGGATTCCTTAACTCGACAGACTCAATCTAATTTTGAAGTTCTTGTTATAGAGGATGGTTCGGATCTGAAGTCTGAGGAAGTTTGTCTTTCTTTTCAAAAATCCTTGAAAATCAGGTATGTGTTTCAAAAAAATTCCGGCCAGGGATTTGCGCGAAATAGGGGGATGGAACTGGCAAATGGGGATTTTTTTATCTTTTTCGATTCCGATGTTATAGTTCCTGAAAACTACCTTCATCAAGTTCAAAAAGCAATTCAAGAAAGGAAACTAGATGCATTTGGTGGACCAGATGCAGCAGCTAATGATTTTTCTGTTCTTCAAAAAGCCATGGATTTTGCCATGACTTCCTTCTGGACAACAGGAGGAATTCGTGGAAAAATGAAGAACCCTTCCAAATTTCAAGCCCGAGGTTTTAATATGGGAGTTTCCAAGGAAGTATTTGAAAAAGTCGGTGGCTTTTTAGATCCTAATCGAGGTGAAGATATTGAGTGGAGTATCAGGATTAAGAAAGCTGGATTCAAATTGGAGTTGATTCAAGAAGGATTTGTTTATCATAAGCGTAAAAACACTCTTTGGAGCTTCACGAAGCAGGCCTTTTCCTTTGGGAGAAATCGAATAAATGTTTCAAGATTTCATCCGGAAGCCATCCAAATTGTTCACATTTTACCAACCTTTTTTTCGTTTTTTCTGATCAGTTTGATTTTATCTGGAATTCTAGGCTTGGGATTATTTATGGTTCAATTAGCCTTGTTTGCCTTTTGGCTCATGGCTGTTTGTTTTTCGGCAACAATTCAAAGCAACTCCCTTTTTGTTGGAATTTTGGCAATGCTAACCTCTATTCTACAGCTATCTGCCTACGGAGTTGGCTTTATTTGGGAACTTTTTGTAAAGGTTTTGAAGGGTTAGTCTCCTTTCCGACAAACAAAAATGATTTCATTTGACGGGAGGGAATATTTTTGGACAAGCTCCTTTGGTAAATTTTGGACAAAGTGATTCTCTTCAATATTCAAACCTGATTTTCGTAGACGCTTGGCATAGTCCTTTCCATATTTCCTAACATGATCTCGTTGACCAAATAGCCGTTCTCGTTCTGCTGGATCTGTGATACTTGGATCCTCCAAAGTCTTTTCTAGGTCATAAATAGGGGATTGAATGATTCCCCAACCATTAGGCTTTAAGACTCTGTTGAATTCTGCACAAACCTTCAAGTCATTTTCTACATGTTCCAATACATGATTACAAAAAATTACATCAAAGCTATTTTCTGGAAATGGAATGTCATGAACGTCCATTTTCACTTTAGCTAATGGGGATTCTAAATCGGCTGTCACATAATCCAGATTTGGGAGAGCATCAAATAGCTTCAGAAAACAGTGCTCCGGAGCTACATGCAGAACTCGGAGTTTTTCAGTGAAAAAATTGGTCTCTTTTTGCAAAAATAACCACATCAGACGATGTCTTTCAAGGGAAAGGCAATTTGGGCAAAGAGCATTTTCTCTTGCTTTTCGACCATAAGGAAGGAACTTTTTGAACTGAGAATGACATATCGGGCATTCCACACCTTCTCCTTTGTTTTTCCAAGCGAAAAATTTCATAGCCAAAGGGCTCACTCGCTGCAGAATGGGCCTAGGAACATACCGAATGACAAAGGATATAGTCTTTTTGATCATGGCCCGCAATTTAGCCAACCTTCATTTCCTGTACCAGAAGTTTCCGTAAGAGATTTAGCAATTTTTCACACTAGGGACTTCGTGCTTGATTGGTTCCTGGATGTTCAATCATTATTTTAGTTGAATTATTTTCAAAATCTAGATACCTCATGAAGAGACTCTCAATTGTTTTGTTTTGCTTTCTTGTTTTTCCTTGGAGTGCATATGAATCTTTGGCACAGGAAGTGGTGACCTATAGCCTTCAGGATATGGTACAGCGAGCAAAAGATCGCTCCCCAGCTTCCCTTAGGGCAAAAACACGTCGTGAAAACCGTTATTGGCAGTATCGATTATTTCGCTCGAATTATAATCCCCAATTACGGTTGAATGGGACTATTCCAAGTTATTCCCAAGCGTTTAATAGTATTACCCAACCGGATGGTTCTATTGAGTTTCTTGAAGTTCAACAGAATTTTATGGACTTGGAACTGGGGTTGCAGCAGGTGATTTCTCCAACGGGAGGTATCATTTCCGTAAATACTTCAACCAATCGGTTTGATAATTTTTTGGCAGGTCCAGATGATATACAGACACGCTGGTCAGGGGTACCGGTAAATATCCGTTTTCAGCAACCGCTTTTTGCTTACAATCCCTATAAGTGGGATAAAAAAATTCAGCCACTTCTTTTTGAAGAGAGTAAGAGAGAATATGTCCAAGAAATGGAGGAAGTGTCTTTTTTTGTGAGTCAGCTATTCTTTGATTACCTCCTAGCTCAAGTAAATGTTGGAATAGCACAACAGAACCTAACCAATACTGAAGAGATATTTTCTATCGAACAAGCCCGGTATGATTTGGGGACTACATTTGAAGATAAGCTTTTACAGGTAGAGTTGCAGGTTTTACAAGCCCGTCAGGATTTGGCTCAAGCCAAATTGGATTTAGAGAGTTCAGCTTTGGCTGTTAAATCTTTTATAGGATTGGATCCAAATGCCGAAATCGAACTTAAATCTCCCGAAGAGGTACCCTATTTTGAGGTGAATGTAGATGATGCCATTCAATTGGCTTTCCAAAATAGGGCAGAGGCTTTAGGTTTCCAACGGAGAAAAATTGAAGCTGAAGCGCTAATGGCTCAGGCGAAAGGAGAGCGTTTTGCTGTTCAGTTTAATGCTAGCTATGGATACAATAATGCCGCATTTGTATGGAGGGATATTTACCAAAATCCCAATACCCAAGCATTGGTCAGTTTAGGATTTTCGGTTCCTATTTTAGATTGGGGGAGAAATAAGGCAAGATTAGCTCAAGCTGAAGCAAATCAACAATTGGTAGAATATACGCTTCAGCAGGATGAGATTAATTTTGAGCAGGAGATTTTCACCAAGGTGAAGAACTTCTTGATGATTCGGGAACGACTTCAAGTGACAAAGGTTTCGGATGAAGTAGCCCAAAGACGATATGAAATAGCTATTAAGCGATACCAGTCTGGAAATGTATCTATTACAGACCTTTCTATTGCTCAAAACGAGAAGGACACCAATCGAAGAGCCTATTTTAGCGCTTTAAAGGATTATTGGTTGGCCTATTATGAGCTTCGGGCATTGAC
>JABXHZ010000284.1 GCA_013373335.1 Cyclobacteriaceae bacterium
GACCTTCGGGTTATGAGCCCGACGAGCTACCAACTGCTCCATCCCGCGATATATTGTTAAAACTTAATCGTCTTTTCTTTAGTTCCAAACGCCCTTGTGGCGAATTGTGGTACAAAGGTAAGGACAAACTCTCAAAAATCAAGTACCTTTGTCAAAAATTTAAGAAAAATGACCCCGAAATCTCATCAGGCAGGATTTGTAAATATCATCGGAAAACCCAACGTGGGCAAATCCACCTTGATGAATATTTTGGTGGGAGAACCTATCTCCATCATTTCTCCTAAATCCCAAACCACCCGTCATCGGATATTGGGTTTGACGAACGCAGATAATTACCAAATTGTCTTCTCCGACACCCCGGGAATGCTCAAGCCTCAATACGAGTTGCATAAGAGCATGATGTCCTTTGTCAACCTTTCCCTGGAAGATGCTGACATCATTCTTTTTGTGACTGATTTGTTTGAAACCAATGCAGAAATTGAACAAATAATCGAGCGGATCAACAATTCCGGAGTTCCTGTTCTCCTGGTGATAAACAAAATCGATCTGGCTAAAGAAGGCCAACTTGATGAGGTTACCAATTACTGGACTTCCCGACTGAAGGCAGATACTGTAATTCCGATTTCCGCTTTGGAGAATTTCAATACCGAACGGATTATGCAGGAAATTCTGGATCGACTTCCGGAGCATCCACCTTTTTATGACAAAGAGGAACTAACAGACCGACCCGAGCGGTTCTTTGCTTCCGAAATCATCCGGGAAAAGATTTTCAAGAACTATAAAAAAGAAATCCCATACAGCACCGAAGTGGTCATTGAGGATTTCCACGAAAGCCCAGATATCATTCGCATGCGAGCCAATATTTTCGTAGAGCGAAATAGTCAAAAAGGCATAATTATCGGTGAGAAAGGAAAAATGCTGAAGAAAGTAGGCATTGAGGCTAGACAAGATTTAGAAGCCTTTTTCGGCAAACAAGTCCATCTGGAAACCTTTGTGAAAGTGGAACCGGACTGGAGAAAAAATAAAAACAAACTTAGAAAATTCGGATACGATCCCTCTTAATATGGCAAATATTGTAGCAATTGTAGGAAGACCTAATGTAGGAAAATCCACCCTATTCAACAGATTGGTGGAAGAACGAAAAGCCATCGAGGACAACTTGAGCGGTGTCACACGTGACCGCCACTATGGGCATGCTCAGTGGAATGGGAAATTTTTCTCAGTTATTGATACCGGTGGGTATGTAACGGGTTCTGATGATGTTTTTGAAGCCGAAATCCGAAAACAGGTAAAATTGGCTGTAGAAGAAGCAGATGTCATTTTATTTGTCACCGATTGCCATGATGGGTTGACTGATTTGGATAAGGAATTTGCGAATGAGCTCCGAAGCACTCAAAAGCCAATTTACATCGTTGCCAATAAAGCAGACAGTGCTGATAAGGCTTTGATGGCCAATGAATTCTATGCCTTGGGAATCAGTGATTTTGAAATTTATCCGATTGCAGCGACTAGTGGAAGTGGAACAGGTGAACTCTTGGATCAGGTTGTAAGCCACTTTGAAGAGCCAGGAGAAGAAGATCCGGATGCAGGTATCCCGAAAATCTCCATCCTAGGAAGACCCAATGTGGGTAAATCCTCTTTTCTGAATGCACTTTTGGGGAAAGATCGATCCATCGTGACAGATGAAGCCGGTACAACACGGGATGCAATTCACACCCGTTACAAGCTTTTTGGACAGGATTTCATCATCACCGATACGGCTGGGATTCGGAAAAAAGCAAAAGTCAAAGAAGATATTGAGTTTTATTCGGTGATGCGTTCTCTCCGGACCTTGGAAGAGTCCGACGTGGTCATCATCATGGTGGATGCATCCAGAGGACTGGAATCTCAAGACATCAACCTGATAAGCTTAGCCATCAAAAATAATAAAGGCGTCATGATCATGGTGAACAAGTGGGATTTGATCGAAAAAGACCACAAAACCATGAATAAATTCAAGGAGCAGATGCTGGAGCGGCTGGGTGAACATAAATGGATTCCTATCATCTTTACCTCCGTAACGGAAAAGCAACGAATCTTCCAGGCCATCGAATTGGCCGTGAAGGTTTATGAAAACAAAAACCGCAGAATTCCAACCTCCAAGTTGAATGATGTCATGCTGCCGGAAATTGAAAATTACCCTCCACCAGCATGGAAGGGTAAGTACATCAAGATCAAATATGTGACTCAGCTTCCGACCAAAAATCCGGTTTTTGCCTTCTTCTGTAACCTTCCCCAGTATATCAAAAATCCCTATACGCGATTCCTCGAAAATAGGCTTCGGGAGAACTTTGATTTTGAAGGAGTACCGGTGAAAATCGTATATAAAAGCAAATAAAATTTATTTTAATGGAGTGTTGGATTATTGCGAAAACTTCTGATACCTTTGCGCCGAATTAAGAAAAACACAAAAAATGAAAAAGGTATTTGCAATTTTCGCAATCGCTGGCTTGATGGCAACTGCATCTTGCGGCAACAAAGAAGTTAAAGAAGAAACTACTGAAATTGAAGTAGTAGAAACTGTAGAAACTGCTACTGAAGACGCTGTTGAAGCTACTGAAGAAACCGTAGAAGATACGATGGAGCAGGTAGAAGAGACAGTTGAAGAAACTGTGGAAACTACTACTGAAGAAGCGAAGTAATTTCTTCGAAACAAGATTAAAGAGCTCCGGAAATTCTGGAGCTCTTTTTTTATTTTAGGCAAATGGATTCAGCTCAAAAACTTAAACTGATTTTTGAAAAATACCTACCGACGAATAGTATTGACTATTGCCTGGAACTTTGGAAGCGGAATCCATACAATTTTTCAGTGACCCGAGCCAGAAAAAGCAAATTCGGTGATTTTCGATGGAGAAAAGATCGTCCACTTCAAACCATCACAATCAATGGAGACCTGAATCCTTATCAGTTTTTAATCACCTTGATTCATGAGGTGGCACATTTACACGCCTTCATTCGACATGGTTTAAAGATTTCTCCACATGGAAAAGAGTGGAAAAACACCTTTCAAGAACTCATGCACCCCCTATTGCGCAAGGAGGTTTTTCCGATGGATGTATTGATTCCATTATCTAGACACATGCGAAATCCTAAGGCAAGTTCGGTTGGAGATTTATTTCTGATGAAAGAATTGAGCAAATACAATTCGCCTACTGAAGCAAAAACAGGGATATTTTTGGCTGACATCCAACCTGAGCGAGTTTTTGAATTAAATGGAAGAAAATTCCGGAAAAAAGAAACCCGAAGGACAAGGGTTTTATGTGAGGAAATCAGCACAGGGAAACGCTACCTCATTTCCTTAATGGCACAAGTTCGATTAGAAAGTTAAAAGCAAGAAGGTTGGAAGTAAGCTTATTAGCTAATTTAATGAGCTGCCCTCTATCCACTCAGACTACTGCCCACTGCTTATTGCCTACTGATTACTGGCACCTTTCCATTGAAATCTACTCCCGCTCCTCTCCAATCTGATTATCCGGCTGGGAAAAATCCTTTGGCTGTGGTAAATCCTGAATGGAATTGATTCCAAAATATTCCATGAACTTATCGGAAGTCCCATAAATCAAAGGCCTTCCAATTTGATCGGATTTCCCTTTGATCTCTATCAACTCTTTTTCAAGCAGTTTCTGAACAGAATAATCGGAATTTACCCCACGGATTTGTTCGATTTCACCCTTGGTAACGGGCTGCCGATAAGCAATAATCGAAAGGGTTTCAAGCTGAGCTGTGGAAAGTCTCTTTTGGCTTTGCTGCTTCAACAAAATAGCAATACTAGTCTGATAAGCTGGTTTGGTCAAAAACTGATAGCCCCCAGCTATTTTTTCCAGACTAAAAGAAAAATCATCGTGTTGGTATTTTTGAACCAACTGCTCGATTGCCTCTTCGATGTGCTGTTTTGGGACTTCGGACTCAAACATCTCCGAGAGGCACTTCTGAATTTCCGCAAGCCC